>CAZYVR010000129.1:0-14103 GCA_964651145.1 uncultured Victivallales bacterium
CCACCATCTGATATTATAACTTTTTATTCTTTTACAAAATTCTTTCACACGCTCAATGTCTCGGGCAAAAAGCTCATCGGCCATGCATATGAACTTTATATCGTATTGAGACACTAAGTCATCAAGCTCTTTAAAAAAATCATCTAATGATCTTTGACGATATTTTTTCCCCGTGGTATGAAAACAGAATGTACAATTATAAGGACAAGACCTGCTTCCCAGCATAAAAATAGTATTCCCCATATTCAACCCACTTATTCCAGGAGGCGCTGAAGATAAATATTTGTCCATATCAAACCCTCTGTAATCGGGCCATGGTATTAAATCAAGATTTCCCACCTGTTTGCGCATTCTTGTTGAAACATAAGAATCAGACTCTCTATAGATTATTCCATCTATTTCAGAAATATCCTTAGTTGTTTCCAATACGCGGCACAATTCATTTATTGTGGCCTCTCCTTCTCCAATAACACCAAAATCTGCGCACTCCAAGGCATTCATCGCAGGCTCAGGGTCACCGCTGATAATCCCCCCTCCAACAATTGTAATGATATTTCTATTGATTTTTTTGGCTGCTTCAATAACAAGCCTGACTGTGTTATACTGGAACGATAAACCTCCAGTTGCAACAACATCAATTTTATTTTCATTAATTTCTTTTTTTAGGATACCATGAACACTTCCACAACGATGATTTAAATTAATTGTTGAAACATTAAAACCAGCTTTTTTCATACTGGCTGAAATATATGTAATGCCAAGAGGAAAAGAGTAACCATCTCCAATGTTCTGGACTAAGCGCGGCATCACTAAAAGATAGTTAAGCTTTTTGGAATAATTTTGAGAAGTTTTATTGCTTTGTGTCATTTCCTTGTAAATTCCTAATAATAATTTATTTAGCAGGTTGCAACAGGGTTAAAATCCACCAAGTGGCAAATGTCAACAATTTGCGTTGCCTGCGAATGGTTTTCCTTAATTTGGCATGAAATCTGTCCCGCGTGTGATGGAACCGCAATAACCACAACTTTAATATTTTCTTCATTCAAAACAGATGGAGCATAAATTCTTTTCCCGTTCAATTCCATCATCCTTTTACTGTCTGAAATATCAATGGGAAAAACTCCATGAGCACGAAGAATTTCTGATGTTTTAAATAAATTCATAATAGACAAGGTCATTCCCCATACCGCTATTTTTCCATATTCCCTCAGCAAAAGACTTATATTCTTATCTATGTTGTCTCGAAGTTTCTGAGGACAAGGAATCTCATATTTTTGACTGCAATGGCTACAGTAAATATAGTCTATAGCGAATAATTTAACATTTTCCCAAATGCTCTTCTTTGAGCATTTCGAGCAAATGCCCGATATTGTTTCCCTGCCCATGACAGGATCAACATCTAACAGTTCAACCTCGCGCAATGCATTTGATGAATCAGCGGCTTCAGAAATTTTGTGCATAATTCCAGCAAACTCCATATCACTCATTTTAGAAATATTGATTTGAGGACAACCATCTTTGAGATATTTAACGGGGTCTTTTATAATTCCACTTTTGCATGCATGTTTATAAATAAATGAGCCTGGAAATGGCTTCACCAATGTCAGGTGGATGAAATATTTCGAGTGCTCATGCCACCATTTCAATGTATTGTTTGCTGTTTCAATTGTTTCTTCAAGGTCTCCAAATATAAAGCATCCATAAATCGCAATTCCGGCTTCATATACCGATTTAAGAGATGTTTCGATCTGCTCGACTGTAATGCCCTTGCGCATGCTTTTCAATATCCTGTTGTCAGCGCTTTCAAGTCCAAAAAACATAACATCTAACCCGCTGCCTTTTAAAACAGGAAGCAGTTCCGCGCTTACCTTGTCAATTCTGAAATCAGCATACCAGTGGATATTATACGATTTAATGCGGTCACAAAACTCTTTGCCCTCTTTAAAGGTTGGAGCAAACAGCTCATCTGCCATTGAAATATATTCAATATTATATTTTGAGATCAAATAATCAAGTTCGGCAAAAAAATCATCCAGTGAACGTTTTCGATATCTTTTCCCATTAGTATGAAAACAAAATGTACAGTTGAAAGGACAAGATCGACTTCCCAACATGCAAATCATTCGCTTTTTATTTAAACCTGCAAATCCTGCTGACGGGACATCAAGGTACTTTTCAATATCAAACCCTTCATAATCAGGCCATGGAATGGTGTCAATATTTTCAATATCTTTGCGTTTTTTCGTTTTTATGTACTCGGTCTTCCTTTTTAACACCAGACCTTCTACATCCGATAAATCCCCGTTATTTTCCAAAGCCTCAGCAAGCTCGCACATGGTGACTTCTCCCTCTCCAATCACCCCGAAATCAACAAACTCCAATGCTTCCATCGCCAGTTCTGGTTCCGCTGAAATTATTCCTCCACCGACAACTGTAATTGTATTGCTGTTTATTTGCTTCGCTGATTCAATCACACTTTTAATAAGGTGATACTGAGGAGAAAGGCCTCCGGTTGCAACAACATTTATATGATGCTCCTTTATATTGTTCCCAATAATATCAAACACATCTCCTTCATGGTGATTCAGATTTAAAGTAAACACATTGAACCCGGCTTTTTTCAAACTTGAAGAAATATATGCAATGCCAAGAGGAAAAACATATCCGTCTCCAACATTTTGAACCAGTCTGGGCATGACAAGCAGAAAGTTAAGCTTGCGTTTATTTTTGTTCATTATATTTCACTGCTCCATAATTATTGTGAGAAATTTAAGTTAATTTGTTTCCGCAATTTTCGTAACCGGAAATATTATAGGATTTCCAGTCCAAAATCACGCAGAACGGCAATGTTTATATTTTTGTCAAACTTTCCTTTGATAATTTTTGCCACTTCATCTGAATAACTAGCAGCCATTACAATTACAGCGTCTACAGGATCAGATTTAAGAGTTTCAGGGCATAAAATGGGGATGTGCGTTGCCGGCGTATATTTCCTCTGCTTAAATGTTGCTGAGTCAACTACATATTTGATTTTATCGTTCAGATTTGTCAAAGAAATTATGGACAGAGCCTGATGCCCCGCTCCCCATATTGCGACTTTTTTAGTCTCAAAGCGATTGATATATTCTTCAAGCTCATTCTTTAATTTTTCATGGTATTCATAAAAGTGAGAGATATCAAGCTTCTTTCTTTTTCTAACGACGGCAGATATTATATAGTCATACCAGATTTCTTTGCTCTCTAAAATTTCGAAGCCATTTAACTTTAATACAGCATTTAAAGTTTCCCGGGTGAAATAAAAAAGATGATCGTTGATAAATTCAGAAAAGAGCTTATTGCGCAAAATCATATCAAAATTAGGAACCTCGACAAGCCCTACGGCATCATCAGTCAAGTTGTTGCATATGCCTCTGAGAGCTGCGTTCAAATTAGGAATGTGCTCCAAAAAATTCAATATAAAGAAGGCATCAAACGGGGCATTGTTTAATTTGGAGTCGGGAGTTTCAATGAACCCTTTTGAAACATTCAGACCATTTTCAGTGCATGTCCCTATTGATTTCTCTGAAAACTCAACCCCATAAGCGTCAGCCCCGGCTTTCTTCATTAATTGCAAATATTCTCCGCCGCCGCAGCCTATTTCAATAATTTTCTTATTCTTAAGGGAATATTTTTGCACGAAAGAGTCGAATTGCTTTATCCGAAATTTTTTCATTTCCTCTGAAAAAGCAGCGGCGCGTATCACTTCCTTATAATAAGGAACCGGTTCATTGCTTAATTGCACTAATCCACATCCGGAGCACTGACAGAGTTCAAGGTCAACCCCTCGGTCGTTTTCAAGAGACTCAGCATCAGGTAAAAATTGTGCGGCCTTGGGCATATTCTCATACCGCAATAAAGGTTCTTTAAAAAAATTACACCCGCATACTCTACACTTATTTTCTGGCATCACCGCTCCTAATCCAACATGTTCTCATTAAATTCGTCCCGATCAAGGAAGGGGAAAAGGTCTTCCATAGGCTTTGAGACGATCTTGCCGTCAGGCAACACTTCCGAAGACAGCCGGGGACTCGCAGATACGTTCGGATCAACTATTACATCACAAATAACCGGACCTTCCATATCCAACACGTTGCTTACTTCTGCTTTCAGATCAGACTGGTCTTTTATCCTGACCGTCTTCAGGCCGTAGCTTTCAGCCTGCTTGCAGATATCCGGCAGTGTCAGTCCGCTTGATGAGTCACAGGCAACAAAATTACCATCGAATCGATTTTTCTGCATCTGGTAAATAGAACCATATCCACCATTGTTCAAGACAAACATCTTTACCGGCAGGTCGAGTCTTTTCAAGGTCTGCAGTTCCTGAATATTCATCTGCACTCCCCCGTCTCCGACAATGCCTATTGTGCGTCTAAAATCTGAAGCAATGCACGCGCCTATCGCGGCTGACAGACCAAATCCCATTGCTCCCAGGCCTGGTGTATTGAGAACTCTTTGTCCTTTTTTTACTCTTATCGCCTGCTGGGTAAGTTCTGCGCAAGCGCCTGAACTTCCGGGAATAATCAAATCATTTTTGTTCATAATATCTGACAAAACATCAATCAAAAAATATGTGTTTACAGAGCCTACTTTTTTCTTATGCTCAGGGAGGATCACTGGATATTTTTTCTGCCAGTTTTTGCATGTATCCAACCAAGGGCTAAAATCTCCGCGAAAACTCTCTGCTTGCTCAAGCAGTTTTTCTATTATCACTTTGACGTTTTCGGCCACTGACACCTCAAACTCCATATCGAGTTTGTCTATTTCCTTCTGATCGATATCTATAATAATTTTCTTAGCTTTTTTCCCAAAGTTTTTATGATTGAATCCTGTCTGGCAGAGATCCAGCCTGGCCCCCAAGATTATAAGGCAGTCCGAATTCTGCTGCGTAAAATTGGCGCCCCGTTGTCCAATGATGCCAGGTCTGCCACAATAAAGGGGGTGTTCTTCTTCCAACGAATCGGTCATTTTCCATGTTGTAAGAACAGGTATCCCGAGAACTTTGATAAGCTGTTGAAACTTATCCATTGCATTTGCGCTTCTGATACCGTTTCCTGCCAGAATAACTGGACGTTTTGATTCGGACATCAAATCAAGAATTCTTCTTGCAATTTCTCTTGTATCATTTTTGGCTTTGATATCCGGAGGATTGAATTCTTGTAAAGTTTTTTCATCTATCATAGCTCCTTGAACATCAAGAGGCAGGTCCAGCCAAACCGGACCTCTGCGCCCGGTTGTCGCCTCATAGACGGCTTTTTGCAAATGATATTTTATCATTTTAGGATCAATAACAGTCACTGCATATTTTGTAACAGGAGAAACCATGGAGAGAATGTCCACCTCTTGAATACCCATTTGCCTTATGCCTTTTCCCGTCAGCATATCCTCTCTTTTGGCCTGCCCCGAAAGCACAAGCATTGGAGTTGAGTCAATCCATCCACCCGCCACTCCGGTAAGCGCGTTGGTGCCTCCCGGCCCGGTAGTTACAAGAGTTACGCCAAGTTTGTTGGTATATTGCGCGTAAGCATCAGTGGCGATGGCACAAGCCTGTTCGTGCAGATTGCAGATATATCGCAGCTGTTTGTTTCTGCCTAATGAATCCACTAGGTGCATGCATCCTCCGCCTGGAAGCATAAACACATGCTTTACTCCAAGATCAGCAATAAACTTTATAACAAAATCTGATAGTTTAATCATGGCAATCCTTTTGATTTTAAGCCTTCTTCAATGAAGAAGTAAGTTCTGTCAGTTCCTTTAAACATTGAGACATACTTTTATTTCTTTCCACGTTCCAAGGCTGTGGAAACATACAGGTTTTTATTCCCAGCTCCTGAGCTCCCTGAATATTGTGTTCATTGTCCTCTATTAATATGTCCACATTATTTAACCAACTCAAAAAACTTTTCTTATCTGAGTCATATGATGGAATATCATCGAATGATCTGTAGGATGGCACATAATTAAATGATCTTATCCATTTGCCAAAATAAGTTATTACCCATGACGCCGACTTAGGCGCGAATTTATATGGAACAGCAGTCAATGCAATGTGTCTGAATTTATGTCCATGTTCTTCAAACCATCCAAGCGTTTCCGTAACAGGCTGCAAGTCCGACATAAAATCTTCCCGAAAACTATCTAAAGACAATAAATATTCATCCAAAGAAATGTTCAACAACTCGTGCGGAGGATTAACAGTCAAGCTTTCATAACTTGCGGATTCAGACACGCTGTTTTGTTTTTTGCATTCCCGCAGCCACTGCTCCGTAAAATGGTTAAGCACATCGTCAATATCCCATGCTATTGTAAGCAAAATAGATCTCCGTTTATGATATTGTTTTACTCAGCCAGTCAGCCCAAAATGTCATTTGAGTCTTTCGGTTGGCGGCTTCCATTATTTCTTTTTCTTCATAATAAGAGTCGTCTTTATAATGGGTTGTCGACACTTCTTCGAAAACTGCTCCAGCGCTTGAGGAGAAACTATGCTTTGCGTTCCGCTCGACCGTAACCATATCACCTGCATTGTATGTTTCACTTGCTCCGTCAAGGGTAATCTGCATTGAGCCGTATAAAATATGAAAAGTCTCTTCTTTCAATTTGTGAAGATGGCAGGGATTTTCCTGGCCTGGCAAAAGAATAATTATTTTTTTACAGTATTCCCTGTTTATGCAATTGATTATAGAACACCCCCACTTCTCAAAATTATCAATTCCATAATGATGGGAAAGTTCTAGTTCAAGCTTATTCTGAAGCCTAATTCCGCTGTCCTTGAGCAAGCTGCTGAGCTGCCTGATTATAGTCAACACTTTTTCTCGTTTGTTTTTTAATTCCACATTATTGCACAAGGCGGGTTTTCCAGCGTTTATTTCTTTAATTGACGTATATTCATTGTACTTTGATATATCGTTCGAGAGAATTTGATCTGACTCGTTCGGGATGGCATAAAATATATTTGAGGCGCTTAGCGTGGAGCCCTTAGGGAGAGTCTCTCCGCAGAACACCCCGCGTTTCAAACCTCTCAGATCATCTTGTTCCTTTTTAGAAATATCGCGCCTTTTTCCCTTTACACCACACATTGTATATGCTGACTGAGCTGCTTTCAGCCAGTTAAATATCTGCCCGGGGGAAGACGAATAAGCGTTAATGCTGTAATTTTCAGTGGGCAGGCCGACATGGCGTTCAAAAACTTCAGCGCCTTTGCCAATGGCTATCTTTACCGAGTCCAAATTGTCGGGATTTTCATGGGTGGAAAAACCTATGGAAATATCGCTGTAACGCTTGCGGAAAAAGTCTATCTGATTAAGCTCCAATTCATTATCCGGAGTGGGATACGAGCCAACGCAGTGCATTAGACACAAATTTTTCTTTCTGTGCTGAAAGAAAGAAATGACTTGGTCTATATCCTCAACTGACGCGCCAGCAGTCGAAGCGATAAGCGGTTTGTCTGTCCGGGCTATTTTTTCCAAAAGAGGCCAGTCGGTAAAAGAACAGCTCGCAATTTTTATAATTTTATAATTATGTTTTTCAATAAGATCAACAGATTTTTCATCGAAAGGGGTGCATACGGAAATGAATCCGAGTTTGTCTGCTTCATTTTTCATCTTCAGGAATTCTTCTTCCGAAAGACGGGTTTCCACAAATCTTTTTATATATTTGATGTCCATCCTGTCTTTGAAATCAGGATGGATAAAGGAGTCAAGATCTCTATACTGAAACTTAATGGCAAATTTAAAATTGAATTTTTCAGTCACTTTATGAAAGCTTCTTATGATCTCCAAGCCATGTTCCAGATCGCCCATGTGGTTGTTTGCCATTTCAAAAATAAAGAGATTATTGAAAAAATCATTGTTCATAGCTTTTCCTGCCTTTTATTTTTTTACGAATTCAGTTAATAAGTAAAGAACATAATCCAACCTGCTCTTGTCCAAGCCTGGGTAAACGCCGAGCCAGAACGAATTGTTCATTATCTTGTCCGTATTGACAAGGTCGGCGGCAATGCGGTAATCTTTTCCTTCGGTCAACGGCTCAAAGCAAGGGTGCCTGGTAATATTGCCCGCAAAAAGCATGCGAGTCTGAATATTTTTATTTTCCAGAAAAGAAACAATTTCATTTCTTGAAAACGGCGTATTTTCTTTAACTGTCAGCATAAAGCCAAACCAACTGGGATCGGAATTATTTTCAGGTTCAGGAAGGATTAAGTAATCCTCCAAGCTTTTCAATGAGTCGTATAAATATTTCCAGTTTTTCTTTCTGGCCTCAATAAACGTGGAAAGTTTTTCAAGTTGTGCGCATCCTATAGCGGCCTGCATTTCAGTGGCTTTCAGGTTGTACCCCAAGTGGGAATATACGTATTTGTGGTCATAGCCGTATGGAAGAGAGCCGAACTGTTTTGTAAAACGGCAATTGCAACTGTCGTCATGACCTGATTTGCACCAGCAGTCCCGTCCCCAGTCTCTGAAAGAATCCACGTTTTTCTTCAGGAGCGGATTGTCTGTATAGACCGCTCCACCTTCTCCCATTGTGATATGATGCGGAGGATAAAAGCTTGATGTTCCGATATCTCCTATAGTTCCAGTGTACTTCCACTCTCCGTCAATAAAGTAACGTGAACCAAGAGAATCACAATTATCTTCAATTAGCCATAAATTGTGTTTTTCGCAAAAATCTTTAATTTCCCGGAGGTTAAACGGATTTCCAAGAGTGTGAGCAAGAAAAACAGCTTTACTTTTATTGGAAAGCGCGTCATCCAGTATCGATATATCAATATTGTATGAAGGTATATCAATATCGACAAAAACAGGAACAGCTCCATATTGGATAATAGGGGCAACTGTTGTGGGAAATCCGGCAGCTACGGTTATAACTTCATCGCCTTTACATATTCTTCTTTCGCTCAGAGTGTGTGAGGTCAAAGCCATAAAGGCAAGCAGGTTGGCGGATGACCCGGAATTCACCAGGGAACAGTGTTTAACTCCTAAGATTTCTGCAAAGCGGCTTTCAAATTCATCTGCGTACCGTCCTGTTGTGAGCCAGAAATCCAGAGCTGAATCAACAAGGTTGACTACTTCTTTTTCATCAAAAATTCTCCCCCCGTAATTGACTCTGTCCCCAGGGGCAAAATCCTGCGTCACTTTCAAGTTTTCGTCATAATACTGCTTCACAAGATCAAGTATTTCTTTGCGTTTATTTGTCATTGGTGTTTCCCAAAAAATCTTCTATTTGCTTTATGCATAGTTCTCTTACAGGCTCCCCTTTTAAGAAAGAACTAAACCATGACACTGTGGATTCAACAGCCTTGTCGGTATTCCAGCACGATTTCCATGCAAGTTGCTCTTTTATCTTTTTACAGTCCAAAGCTAGGCAACTAGCCTCATGCAGGTCAGGCTTATTCTCTCCAAAACTGAATTTTATTTCTGAAGGCCATTGTTTGACTATTTTTTCCATTAAAGCTCTTACAGATATAAAATCCTCTTCATCAGGGCCGATATTCCATGCCTGGGCAAACTTTTGTCCATCATTATAAAGCCCTTCTGCCAATGTAATATACCCGTTCACAGCATCAAGTACATGCTGCCATGGGCGGACGGCTTCAGGTTTTCTTATAAAGAATGTTTCTCCGGCTTCCACTGCTCTGAAGAAATCCGGCAGAAGTCTGTCTTTTCCCCAATCACCTCCACCTATTACATTTCCTGCGCGAGCTGTCGCTACGGCCGCTGAACCTTCACTATTGAAAAAGGACTGTCGATAGGACGCGGTAACGATTTCGGAGCAGGCCTTGCTTGCTGAATAAGGATCATGCCCGCCAAGCTTATCGCTCTCAATAAATACAGATTTACTTGCTTCATCATTCTCGTAGCACTTGTCTGTTGTCACATTTACTACAGCTTTTAAACTGGAACAGTATCTTGCGGCTTCAAGCAGGTTAGCGGTTCCGATGATATTGGCGCTGAAAGTTTCCAAAGGCGTATTATAGCTTTCTCTTACGATAGGCTGTGCCGCCAGGTGGAAAATTATTTCAGGTTCAGCAATCTGCATACATTCAAGCAAATTATTATAATCACGAATATCTCCTATGTTTGAATTGAGAAGATTTTTCGCATCTGTTAATTCAAATAAACTGGGGGTAGTTGGAGGAGCTAAAGAATATCCCGTCACTTCGCCTCCCAAATGAGAAAGAAACAACGATAACCAAGTTCCTTTAAAACCTGTATGACCTGTTATGAATACTCGTTTATTTTTCCAGAAATTATTCATCAGTTATTTCCATATTTGCCATGGAGCATTTCCTGATTTCCACAACTCTTCCAGATAAACTTTATCCCTAAGAGTATCCATAGGACGCCAGAAGCCATTGTGTTTATATGCTGCAAGCTGATTTCGACTTGAAAGTTGATTTAAGGGATCTCCCTCCCAGCTGATACTGTCTCCATGGATGTAATCTAATGCCTGTGGCGCAAGTATAAAATATCCACCATTAATCCAGTTTCCGTCTCCATTAGGTTTCTCTTTGAAGTCTACCACTTGTTCATTCTCTATTTCCATCATTCCAAATCGTCCTGGAGGTTGAACTGCGGTTACGCATGCTAACTTATCATGTTTCTTAGCAAATTGAATCAATTCAGCGATATTGACATTCCCAATACCGTCCCCATAAGTAAATAAAAAATTCTCATCATCCAGATATTCTGCTACCCTTTTTAAGCGTCCCCCCGTAGCTGTTTTCTCTCCGGTATCGACAAGAGTGACCTTCCAGGGTTCTGAATAATTCATATGAACATCCATTTTATTATTTTTCATGTCAAAGGTCACATCTGACATGTGCAGAAAATAATTGGCAAAATATTCTTTAATCATATATCCCTTGTAGCCGCAACAAATAATGAATTCATTGATTTCATAATATGAAAGAACTTTCATTATGTGCCATAAGATAGGTTTGCCGCCAACAGTCACCAGAGGTTTAGGGATGCTTTGCGTTTCCTCCATCAGCCTAGTGCCATAACCTCCTGCAAGTATAACCGCTTTCATGATATCCCTCTTATAAATAGATTGTTTATTAATAAACTACTCATGTTCTTCCGTTCTTGCCCACAAGTTGAGAATCCACAGTAAAGTCAATAATTTTGTCGCAGTTTTCAGTTGTTGAAAGACGGTGAGCAATCATTATTATGGTAAGTTTTCCGTGAAGGGTTTTGATTGCATCAACAAACGCTTTCTCTGTTTCATTGTCCAAGGCTGCCGTAGCTTCATCAAGGACAAGTACCTGCGGATTATGATAGAGAGCTCTGGCAATGCCTATTCTTTGCCTCTGACCACCCGAGAGGCGTACTCCTTTTTCTCCTGTCTTTGTATTGATGCCATCTGGAAGCGAGTCTATGAATTCCAGTATCTGTGCGGTTTTCAGGCACTCCAGGACTCGTTCATCATCGATTTCTTCCTCGTTAACCGCAAATGCAACGTTTGAGCGGATTGTATTGTCTGTAAGGTATATCACCTGAGGAACATACCCTATAGTTTTCTGCCATGAAGACAGATTTTCCTCAATATTTCTGCCGTCGACAGTAACAGTTCCTGAATCGGCCTTCAGCAAGCCCAGGAGAATATCAACAAGGGTTGTTTTCCCACAGCCCGTAGGGCCTATTAAAGCTACAGAGGATTTACAGGCTATTTCAAGAGAATAGCTGTCCAGAATCTTCTTCTCTGCTCCATCGTAAACAAATGTTATATCATTAAGATTGATCTTATCATCTAATGTTATGGATTTTCCAGTTGAACTCTTATTCTCATGTTCTATCTGAGTCAGATCCCGGAATATTTCATCAAATGAAAATACTGTCTGCCTGATTCTTGCCAGATTATATTGTATTCTTGACATTGACGGCATCAGCCTGATCATTGAAACACCAAGAAGGGAAAGTGTTAGCAGGATAGATCCCATGGACATCCCGGAATAGATAAAGAAAGCCAGAGCTCCCATTCCTAAAGTTACAACAAAAGCTTCTATGAAAAATCTGGGAATCTGTCCCAGAAAGTACTGCATCTTCATCGCGTCATTATACTTATATTGCTCTTTAGCATGTTCCTCTCTGAAGAAATCTTCTCCATTTCTCACCTTGCATTCTTTAATTGCCCCAATGCCTTCAGTCATGTACTGAAAACATTTTTTCCTATGCTCCTGCAAGCTTTTTCCCGTTTGAAAGTTCAAAGATCTGAGGGGGTAATACATAATCAGTGAAATAATTCCGGTAATAAGAGCAAGCGCAAGAGTGGTTAGAGGGGAGAGGCATAACAACGTAATCATAATGACTGTAACTACAGCCAATTCTGTCATAAGAAGCATTGCGGGCATTAAGACCCCATTGCTTATTACAATGAGAAGCTCAATATTGACAATAAGATGTGAGGAGTTGTGTTTTAAATGAAAAGAATAAGGAGTGTTGATATAATTCTCAAAAAGCTGCTCTGACAGGTGAGCTGACTTGCTAAATATAAATTCAGATTGTGCGTAAGAGAGTAAAAGCAAAAATAAGTTTTTGCCAACATACAAGATTATTATTATTACACAAAGCGTTATTATAAAACTCTCATGAGAAGACGGTTGCAGGAAGTCAGAAATCAACTTAAGATATCTGCTTTGTTCCATCAAGTCTGGCTTGCTGACCAGCGCTACAACAGGTATAATAAAGCCGATTCCGAGTATTTCCAACACAGCTCCTATTGCCATCATAAATACAATTAGCACCATTTTGATCTTTTCTGAACCAATAAGTAATGACCATATTTTTTTCAGCAAATCAAACACTTAAAACACCCAGTGCATATTGTTTGTTTTTTCGATATTAGCAGGAAGGTAGTTTTTTGCCATAGGATTCTTTTTGTCATAGAGGCAGATGATAAGAGCATCGCCGGAGAACTCTTTAGTTTCATAGAGTCCCTGGCATTTCTGGCCTAGGAATTTGATCTCATCGTCGGAATATAGAGAGACAAGTTCAAGGTTCCACTCTTTTACTCCCAAGTAGACTATCTCAGCCAAGTCTCCGGCTCCTATGAACGCAACTTCTTTCATTCCAGATTCAGCAATGTCACGGCATACCTGAGAGCTGGCTTTTCTTGCTTCCTGGTAAAACTGCATAGAAAAGGATATAAATTCGCGCGTCAGCCGAGCCTTTTCCGCAATGCCTCTAGGAGTAAGAAAATAATCCCAGCGCCTGGAGTGGTATTTTTTTATATGGAATAAACCACGCTCGACCATTCCAGACAGTAGAGCATGAGAAAGCTTAACGCTGACACCCAGCTTTTCAGCCATTGTCCTGTTGGTCAGGAGAGGGGATTCTTCAACATTCTTGAGTATTTCAAGCTCAAGGAGATCATTTTTTGCAATCTTAATCACGTCAGCACCTCTTGAATCAGTTGGACATCTTTGCGAGCTTCGCCCCGTCACATGCCAAAATGCAACGTTTACAATGGTTACGATACCATTCATTGTCGATAAGTCAAGATTTTTCTTTTTTTGAGTAGAAATTATTTATCCTTGATCTTATTCTTAAAAAAATTACAGATAAAACAGATAAAGATAAATAAGTCATGAAGCAGCTCAAAGATGCGCCATATCCATTCTTAAAATGGTTTACTGATAAATTTATATCATTAACACTGCTTTTGCTCACAGCTCCACTTTCTCTTTTTATCCTTATGGTGTAGAGGTCCAGCGATGTCCTGATAAGGTTAAAATAGCAGAGGGCGTAACATTTGGCTGGATATTCTTGAATCAAACTTGAAGGCGGGCTTGCTGAAGCTACCTTTTCAGTCAAAAACAGGATATGGATTGATAATGGAAAGCTGCATATATTGTAAGCTCGGAGATAGTCAAAAACGGCCTGACAAAATCAAGCGATCAGGAATATTATTGCAGGAAATGCAAATCTTGTTTTACCATGGTAAGTAATCCAGATTATCATCGAAGTCGTTTTGACACCGAAACCATGCGCTTGACCACATTGTGGTATTTTAGATGTCATCGGTCAGTCAAAATGTACCACTTGTGGTCACTTGAAAATGTACCACCCC
>CAZYVR010000130.1:0-14064 GCA_964651145.1 uncultured Victivallales bacterium
AGAAATGCCCGACTTTGACTGCCTTAAAGAGCGGCAGCTCAACCTGGGCCTTAAAATGATAGCCGTCACCAGAATTTTCTTGAAAGACGTAAACATTGCCGCCACCACCGCTTTGCAAGCTCTTAATGAAAAAGGGCGCGAAATGGGCTTGATGGCTGGAGGCAATATTATAATGCCGAATATTACCGACACGAAATATCGCGCCGCATACCAATTGTACGAAGACAAGCCGTGCATAAACGAAAATTCGTCAATGTGCAGAGGCTGCCTAAAGAGACGCGTTGAGAGCGTGGGGGAAGACATAGGATTTAATGAATGGGGGGATTCTCCGCATTTCTTAAAAAAATAAAACAAAGATGCGAGGACTTTTATATGAGTTTGGAAGACGATCTTAAGAAAATTATTGTCGATGGCTTGAAGCTCGAAGATGCAAAGCCGGAAGAAATAACAGACGAAACAGCGCTTTTTGGCGAAGGCCTTGGCTTGGATTCGCTTGACGCTGTGGAGTTGGTGGTTCTGTTGAAAAAAAATTACGGAATAGAAATTAAGGACATGGAAGAGGCGAAGAAGGCTTTTGTTTCAATCAGGACTCTGGCCGACTATATCCTCGAACGCCAGAACGAAAAATGAAAAAAATTTCCGCCAGGATTGCCGGATCCGGATGCGTTTGTGCCGCAGGCAATACTTTAGACGAGGCAATGCGCTCGATGTATTCGGGGACGCGCGCCCCTGAAAAGCCCAAAAGCATACAAGCCGCTCTGGACAATACATATCCCGTTTTTGAAGTCGATTGTCCCCTTGGCGGCTTCGCGCCCGACGCCACGCGCACAGTGAGGCTTGCGCTCAAGGCCGCAACGGAAGCCCTTGAAGACGCGGGGCTTGACGCGGCGGCTCTCAAATCGCGGCGCGTTGGCGTATGCATTGGAACCACCGTCGGCTGCACTTTGAATAATGAGCCATTTTACCGCGCATATCGCTCAGGCGAAAAGCCGGGCATGGAAGCCATAGGCCGCTATCTGGCAAACAATCCGGCTCTTTATCTGGCTGAAAAATTCAACCTTGACGGCCCCGCAATGTCTGTGGTCAACGCATGCTCTTCAGGAAGCGACGCAATAGGATTGGCGGCCTCGTGGCTGCGCGACGGATTGTGTGACATCGCCATAGCGGGCGGAGCGGACGAGCTTGCCCGAATAACTTATCTTGGATTTATTTCTTTGCTCATTGCCTCCACTGAGCCATGCAGGCCCTTTGACAAAAATCGGAAGGGATTAAACCTTGGCGAGGGCGCGGGCATTCTTGTCCTGGAAACCCCGGAATCGGCGGCAAGGCGAAACGCGCGCGCCATGACCGAAATCATAGCATACGGAAGCGCGGCGGACGCGCATCATCCCACAAAGCCGCATCCGGAAGGGAAAGGGCTTAAGCTGGCTTTTAAGCAGGCGTTCGCATCCGCTGATATTTCCCCGGCGCAAATTGCGTTTGTCAATGCGCACGGCACATCCACGCATGACAATGATCGCGCTGAAGGCAGGACGATTGCTGAATTTTTTTCCAAAAACATGCCAGTTGTTTCGACCAAAGCCTACACCGGGCACACTCTCGGCGCGGCGGGCGGCATAGAGGCCGTCTTTGCGGCGCGCGCGCTTGTCGATGGCAAACTGCCAGCCACCATCGGCTTTGAGGAGCCGGACGAGGAATGCGTTGTCGCGCCGACTGCCAAGAACACATTGTTTAACGGGGATTGCGCGGTGTCCACCTCTCTTGCATTCGGAGGACATAATTCAGCGCTGGTTTTCAGGAGGCTGCCAACATGAATATGTCGATAATGGGAATGGGATGCATTAGCGCTCTGGGCGCTGGAATTGAATGCCTGAAAGCTGGCATGGATGGCTCAATAAAGCCACGAATTGAAACGGAAGTTTTTGGGAATATGTCTTTGCCTGTTTACAGAGCGCATGGCCTTGAAAAGCTTGATAAATTTGTCCACAAAAAAACTCTGAGGCGGATAGACTGTTTTTCGCGCATGGCTTTGCTTTCATCGCTTATGGCGGCGGATGATTCGGGGATTGAGCTTGAGGATAAATCGCGCGTTGGAATTGTGTTCGGTTCAGGGCATGGATGCGCAAAGACGACCTTCGATTTTCTAGACTCTGCAATAGACAACGGAGACAGTTGCGCGTCGCCCACTTATTTCGCAACATCGGTGCATAATTCTTTGACATCTCTTGTTTCCATTCAAATGGGCATAAACGGGCCAGTGCAAATGTTGAGCGCTTTCAGGCATACTGTAGCCAGCGTCTTTATTGCGGCGCGCGCTCTTCTTGACAGCGGCTCAGTTGATTATGTGATTGCCGGAGCGGGCGATGAATATTGCGATGTTCTTGGATATGCCGCCGCGTCAAAGGGCGCGGGCAAATGCAATGAAATTGAGCCGTTTAATTTTGACAAATGCTCTTTTCTGCCAGGAGAAGGTTTTTGCTCTTTTTTGCTAGGCCGCGAAAACGGCAAATACGGAACTGTTCAGGATGTGCTTGTCAGTCAGGACGCGAAGTCAGCAAGCTCTATTTTGGCTGACGCGCCATCTGTTGTTGTTTCGGCGCAGGGCGACAAAGAGGAAGGGCAAGCATATCGGAAACTTGAGTTTGAACAAAGCAAAGCCTTTGCATATTCGCATTTGCGCGGAGCATTTCCTGCCGGCTCTGTGTTTGACATTGCGGCGGGCGCTTTGTCGGATAACTCGACTGTTTGCGTGGAATATTCAGGACGCGGCAAATTTAATCTTTTCAAACTGGAAAAATCGGAGGGTTTATGCTGAAAAATATAGGACTCGCTTTAATTTTTACGCTGTGTGTTGCGGCTTCTTCCGCAGATAAAAATGTATTGCTTGAAGGCGCGTCCAAAACAGCGTTTCTGAAAGCGTTCAAAAAGTCTGCAAAAAACGTTGAGCGCCTTGAGTCCTGTTTTTCTCAGGAGCGTCGCGTCGCGGTTTTTGACGATGTTCTCAAGGCTGAAGGCTTGTGCATGTTTAGCTTTCCAAACAAGCTGAGATGGGAGATGATTGCGCCTTACAAAACGATAATGATTTTTGATGGAAAAGACGTGGCTAAGTTTGACGTCAAGGACGGCAGGCTGAGAAAGCTGAATCTGGGCTGCAAGGACATTCTTGCCGACGTTCTCGCTCAAATAACATCATGGATGCGCGGAGATTTCACAAAAACGTCTGGAAGTTATTCGTTGAAAATATTTAAAAACAAAAATGGCTACCTGACTCGGCTTGTCCCAAAATCAGGAGGCATGCTTAAAAGCGTAAAGGCAATAGAGCTTCAAATTGACCCAAAAAAATATGATGTGTCCAAAGTAATAATTCGCGAAGGCGACGACGATTTTATTATGATTACTTTCAGGGACGAAAAAAGGAACGGAAAATTTCCGGCTGGCGTTTTTGATTTGACGAGGCCATATTTAAGAAAAGGATTTATTAAATGAACCTCAAATATATTGTTGCCATTGTCGCCTTGTGCCTTGCCGGATGCAAGTCTTATGATTATGCGGATTATATGGAAATTACCGACAATCTGCAGGTCTTGTCTTGTGGCGAAGCCATAAATGAAAGATATCCGCAGAAGTTTAAAATGACCCAGCGCGTGGTCTTGAATATTGGGGGCAAGCAGTACGATTTCAACGGCTATCTGCTTGTTGACAGAGACAAGGGCTTTCGCGGCGCAGGCTTCAGCGACATAGGCGGAAAAGTGTTTGACGTCTCCGCGAAGGGCAATGACTTCAAGGCGCTGCTCAAGCCGGACGGCATGCCGCTTAATCCAATCACAAAAGGGATGATGAAGGACATTGAGCATCTTTATATGAACATCCCGTATGAAAGGCGCATCCTGACGGAGCACGAAGACGGAACACGCGATTTTATTGAGTTCCGCGCAGACTCCAATTACGACGTCTTCCGGCTGAACAAAAATGACAACCTCCCGGCCCTTTCAATGACTGTGCGCGATGGAAAAATAATAAGAGAAGTCGTGTATAAAAATTATCAAAAATTCAAGGGCATAAAAATGCCCGTCCCAGCCAGCCTCATTCTCACAAACAACGATTGGAACTATCAAATAGAAATCAACCAATCCCCTTCGGTTGCCATCCCTGCCGCCGCGCTGGCAAAGCCAACTGAAAATCCCAAATAAACATTAAAGAATATGCGCTGCTTTTATTCTTTATCCAAGGGCATGTCTGGAAAACTAAGGATTAAGCTGGTGCCTTCAGAGTCCGATGTTTCCATTGAAATATTTACGTTCATTGTTTCCGCTATCAGCTTGGCACTGTAAGTCCCCAAGCCAGAGCCGCTTTTCTTTCCGTATGTCGCATACTTTTCAAAAAACTTGCTTCTGATGGGATCTGGAACTGCGCCAAAATTATGGATTTTTAAAATGTGGCGGCCCTGTTTCTGGCTTATATTGATGTCTATTGGGCTGTTTTCAGGAGCGGCCTCCAATGCGTTTTTGATTAAATTGCACATCATAGGATAAAAGAGCAATTCATTGGAATGAATATAATAGTCGGAGCCAGACTTAAACGGGCTATTGTTCAAGAGAATATTGATGGAGAGCTTTTTAATGTTTCGAATTGCAAAATTCTCTTCTATGATTTTATTTATAATTTTGAGGGCATCAATTCTCTGAGGTGAATATTCATACTCGCCCCGCTCCATCTTGCACATATGAAGTGACAGATTGATCATGTTCAACATTTGAATTCCTGATTCCTCGATAATATTGAGCATCTTAAGCTGCTGTTCTGTCAGGTTATTTTCATCTTTCAAAACTCTAGGAAACCCGATTATGCCACTAAGAGGGCTTTTTAAGTCATGCTGCATTATTTTATTAATGTCTTCCTTTAAATCCTCAAGCTCTTTTTTTTCGGTGATGTCGACAACCACAGTAAGCAAGGAGTCAATATGTCCTTTTTTGTTGTGTAATACGCTGACTCTGACGTCGCCCCAGAAGAATGTCCCGTCTTTCCTTAGGTATTTCTTTTCTATTTGATAGCTTTCGCTTTTCCCATTCAAAAGCTTTTGGTTCATATTCATACAGTATTTGACATAATCATCATGCGTAAGGGAATACATATCGAGCTTTAAAAGTTCTTTTTTAGAATATCCAGTCATCCCAAGCCAAGTCTCATTTGAGTCATTATATTTCCCATCTGGAGTCAAAATGCTGATTCCCACTGCAATGCTATGATATATTTTAGAAAGCCTTTGGCTGTTTTTCCTTAAAGCTTCTTCCATTTTCTTTCTTTTTTCGATTCCGCGCCATGTGGTAATAACGCCGATATCAGCCTGTTTGGAATACTTGAAAGGCTTTTTTATCTCATCCATCCAGGCTTTATTGATGCTGATTTCATTTTCCAGCGCGCTTCCCTGAAAAAGAACTTCTATGTCTTTTTTTCTTTGGAGCTCAGCTATGGACTTGGAGAATAGATCAAAATCTGTCCGGCCAATTATCTCATGTTCTTTTAGCTTTAAAAAATCACAGAAAGCCTTATTCATTTTTCTGTATCGAAAATTCTCGTCCTTAACTGAAATAAGGAAAACAGAAGCATCCAGTATATTTTTCAGAAGCTCTTTTTCATCCTCAAGGGATTCAATGTTTTTTTTTGTCTCAGAAGGCATGTCTTCTATGTTCATGATTTTTTATATCCATTTCTTTTTTCTGAAAAACATTATCATTATGAGGGCAACAAAGAGCATTAGCCCGAGAACTGCAAAATATCCCATTTTCCATTTCAGTTCAGGCATAAACTCGAAATTCATTCCGTACACCCCGGCAATAAAGGTCAAGGGTATAAAAATTGTGGCTATTATAGTCAGCACTTTCATAACTTCGTTCATTTTGTTTCCAATGCTGGTCATGTAGATGTCCAGAAGTCCTGAAGCAGTGTCCCGCAGAGATTCTATTGTGTCGATCACATGAATAGTATGGTCGTATACGTCTCTTAAATAAATCTCAGTAGCCTGGGTTATAAGGTCAGACTCTTCTTTCATTAAGCCGTTGGTCGCCTCGCGAAGAGGCCAGACGGCTTTTCTCATAAAAATCATTTCTCTTTTCATTGTATGGATTGTCATTAATTTTTTTATGTCTGCGCCGGCAATCAAACCCTCTTCTATGGATTCGACTTTCTCGTCAATTTTTTCGAGTATAACAAAATAATTATCGACAACGGCGTCAAGCAGGCAATAGGCGAGATAATCTGCCCCGGATTTTCTTATTCTGCCCTTTGCTACTCTCAGCCTTTCCCTTAAATGATCAAAGATATCCCCGACTCGCTCCTGAAACGTTATGACAATATTTTCAAGAAGAAGTATGCTTAACTGCTCCGATTCAATTTCCTGCTTTTGGGGCTCATAAGACATCATTCTCAGAACAAGGTAAAGATAGTGTTCATAACTCTCGAATTTTGTGCGCTGGTCAGTATGGACCACATCTTCAAGCACAAGCGGGTGAATGTCAAAATGCCCCTTTACTGCCTCCATTAAACTGACATCATTCAAGCCGTCAATATTAATCCATGTCACGCACTTATTTTCATGCGGCGCGAAGCTTTCCTCTATTGAGCTTAGTTCTGTTTCTTCAAAAAAATCTGAGTTGAACCTTATCTGTGTGACTCTAATTTTTTCCTGGCCAAGTTCGCCGATGAATTTTAAGCTTCCCGGAGGAAGTCCCACTTTCTTTGAGGAATTTTTGATAATCGTTCTCATATGTCAACCCCTGTTAGATAAGAATATTTCTATAACGCTTCCAAGCCCAATGCTATTGCGGCTCCTGCGGCATATTTTTGCATGGCAAAATTTCTTCTTTTGAAACGATTTGAATTGGAAACGGCTGGGTGGCCTGGCCTGTATAAAGGGTTCTGTGCGGGAATGGAATTTCAATATCTTCCTCGTCAAATTTATTCTTTACATCTTTTAGTATTGAGTTTCTCATTTCAATATATTGTCCGCTTAAAAACCATGCCCCGAAAAGGAACTCAAGGGCTGATTCGCCGAATCCCTGAAAAATAACAACAGGCTCCGGCTCATCAAGGCAGTAAGGATTATTGTTTGCCACTTCTTTCAATGTGTTGATAACTTTATCGACGTCTTCTTTGTAGGCAACGCCTATTTTTATATCCATTCTTCTTATTGGAAAGCGAGTTATATTATTTACAGAAGATTTTATTATGGTTTCGTTTGGGATTCTGATAAGCTGATTGTCAAAGGTTCTCAAGTGCACTGACAGCAAGTCCATTGAGAAAACCATGCCCATATTGCTCTCAACTTTTATCAAGTCGCCCAGCTTAAAAGGCTTTTCCCATAGAATAAAAAAACCGCCAATAATATTTGAAAGGCATGATTGAGCGCCCAGGCCTAAAGATATGCCCGCGATTCCCGCCATTCCGAGAATTGCTGAAAGCTTGAAGTTAAGCTCCCTCAGCACGGTTATGATTATAATAAAAGAACCGCCATAAGTAAGGAATTTGTTCAAAAGCATGACGCCCTGATCAGAAAAACGCTTTTTTAGGGTTTTTCTGATCAGAATCGAGACAAAAAATATGAAGGCGGCGCCCGCTATGACCACAAAGATTGAACGATGGATAGATACGGCGTTTGCATTGTACCATTCTGCCAATTCATTAAAATATTTATACATCCAATGCCTTCTGTAAATAAATTCTTTAGACGCTGTTAAAAAAACTTTTAAGCAAAAGATTGTTTTTTACCTGTTTTCTGGCTTTCCCTATTATTTTTTTAGCGTTGTCATACTGCGGCTCATTGCTGCTGAAGACAATGCTGCTCCATTTCTCTTCCCCTCTGTAGCTAACCCTGCCAAGGTTGCTCCACATATGATTGTCTCCCTGATAAATATCGAGGTATTCTACTTGAACGCAAAGATGATCGAAGTTAAGCTTCTCATCCGATCTATTTTTTACTTCAATTGGACAAATGACCTGATTTGGGTATTTGCCTGCCGCCTCATGGCTTTTTTGGGCTGGGGTTCTTATTGAATAACATTGCGTCCCTTCTATTTGGGAGCCAAGCCATGAGTTTGAAAGTATGACAGAAGGAACTTCACACAAATCAAGATTATCTTTGCCTGCTGATATCTTTACAAAAACAGGTATTTCCATAAAAAGAGTGCATAGCTGGCCGGGAAGAATTGTCACAGATATTTCCGGCCGGATAATGACAGGCCGGTCAGGCATTGCTGGCTTTAGATTGATTATGGGCTCGTTGTCTCCTGATATCCAACGTTGCCACTTCAAGCCGACTGGATGCTGCTCTTCAGAGATGACATTTAATCTTTCGCTCCGGGTTTTAGATGAATAATCAACTCCAATAACCCACTCGCCTTCAAAATCAGAATTTTTTATACGAAGGTCAAGCGGCCCAAATTCAATATGGAGGCACTTTGTGTCCTCAACTATTATATCTCCCCAAATCATATCGCAATGGCCCTGTTTTGTATAAGACAATAGCATGAGCAAATGCATATATCAATAAATCTAGAAGGATAAAAAAAAGAATTGAGCCGCTGCCTGGCAATTTGTTTTAAAAGAAATCGCTGCCACACTAATTAGCAATGGAAATTATTTATTTTTTTGCTTTAGGTTTTTTGGGCGCGGAGCTCTTTTTCTTTTTTCTAGGCGAATATTTTTTAGACGCTAGTCTATTCAGTTTTTCTATCTTTTTTTCGATTTTGTCCAGCTTGCTTTGTATTCCCTTTTTTTTCTCTTCGTCCTTTTCGGACTCAATAGCCTTCTTATATTCTTCTTGCTTGGACGCCAAAGACTCTTTTATGCCATTCAGAATCTTTTCTTTCTTTTCCTCGGCTATTTTAAGCAGCGCTTTCAGATCTTCTTCGCGTTTGTTGTTTTCTATTTTTGCGGCTTCTTTAATCGCGTTTTTTATTTTGTAAATTTCTTTGTTTACTTCAGAAAAAGGATTTTTGCTTCTCTTTTTGGCCTTCTTTTCCGCATAAGTGGAAGACATGGAAAATGAAAACGCCAAAAGAAGCGCAATTAGACATATTTGTTTTATCATCATTAAAGCCTTTCAAGGTTTATTTTTTAGCCGCCATTTTGTCTATTTTTTCGATTTCGCTTCTCAATGAAGCTATTTTTTTGCTTGTTTTTTCTTTATTTTTGCCTTTTGCTTTTCCCTGTCCTTTTTCAAGAGTGGCTATCCTCTTTTCATATGATGCCTTCATTTTGCTTACGGCTTTTTCCTTTTGAGCTTGCGCTTTTTCAAGACTTTTCTCAAGCTTCGCTTTCTCTTTTCCTTTTGCCTTTTTTATTTGCTTCTCAATGACTGAAATTTGTTTGTTGTATCTGTCGAAAGGATTTCTTTCCGCAAATACAGAAATTGTGCAAATAAGAAATATAAATGCAGTTAAAGTCAAAGCTCTTTTCATGTCAATTCCTTTTTATGTTTGCCCGCTCTGGTTTCTGACGCACGAAAAAGCCAGCGCGGGCATATGAATATTAAATTATTTTTTATTGTCGGCCGGGGCTTTCACTTCCAAAACTTTGACCGAAAGAACGAAATCATTGTCAATTTCTTCATCGTCAACAATGCCGACAACGGAGACTTGCTGATTTTTATGTTTTGCCAGAGCCAGGCCGGTTTTGTCGAGCTGTACGCTATATATTGTTGTTTCCTTTTCGCCGTCTTCGTCCTTTTCCTCTTTGATTATGGTTATTTTTATTATTTTCCCTGCTTTGTTTTTTTCCACTTGCACTTTGCCGCTGACAGTTTCTTTATTATCTTCCGCTTTCAATAAGACTGGAGCCATAAACATTGTGACTATTGCCATGACCGTAAAGAACGAAACTATTTTCTTCATATTCGTGATCCTTTCTAGCGTTTAGAGTTTTTATTTTTTGTTGTTTTTGAGCTGCTTGCCTTGTCTTTTTTTGTTTCAGCTTTTCCTGTTGTTTTAGCCGCCATCTTTTCTCCTCCACTTTTTATGTTTTTTTGCTTTCCTCCGAAGAGTTAAAACACTAAGCATTATATATGCCAAAAGTTCTTTGGAAGTGAAATTCAGCCTCAAAACCAGCCTCCGCTTCTGCGTCAGGAAAGGTGGTTTTAAATGAAATTATTGAAGCCTAATTTCACAAAATTGAAGTATTTATTCAATTTGAGGGCAAATTGAAGTTGAATTTCATAAAATATAAAATATTGTTCTATACAAAGCAATTAAAAACAAGGCTTGGGCTATGCTGGTAAAAGTTTCAATCTTAGTAAGTTGTGACAAAACATCTTTAAAGCTATGCGAAATGCTTAGAGAGCAGGGAGCAATTGTATATGAATTTTCGAAGGCTGATATTTCAAAAATATTTCAGGGAGAATACGACCTTGTTGTTATAAGTGAAGATTGCCTGCAGGAGCCAGTGATAGAAAGCATCAAATTGATATCAAACTTGCCCAACGCCCCCTCGCTTGTTGTGTTTGCCGAGTCAGAGGTGGAAAAGAAGCAAGCCAAGTATGTTTCTGCGGGATGCGCAGCAACGCTTAGCTCAAATATTCAGGATGAAATCCTTTGCGAAGCTCTCAAGGCTATTTTGAAAAAACATGTAGCCTTCCAAAATGAGCTCATTGGCAAGAAGAGGCTTATTGATGAGCCAAGGCTTTCTGATTTTGTGTCGCAAAGTGATTCAATGCAGATATTTATGGATCTGGCCAAAAGAGTGGTAAAATCAGACACATCCATCCTCATTCTTGGAGAAACCGGCGTCGGCAAGGAAAGGCTGGCATTGGCGATTCATGGAGAGAGCAAAAGAAAACCCTTTCCATTCATTGCTTTAAATTGCGCGGCATTGCCGGATGCTTTGCTGGAAAGCGAGCTGTTCGGCCATGAAAAGGGAGCCTTTACCGGGGCGTTTAAATCTCGAAAAGGAGCCTTTGAGCTGGCTCACCAAGGCACTATTTTTCTCGATGAAATAGGCGACATGCCTCTTCATCTTCAAGCAAAGCTCTTGCGAGTCTTGCAGGGAAAGGAATTCCAGAAGGTGGGAAGCGAGAAAAGCATGAAAGTGGATGTAAGGATAATGGCGGCTACAAATCGCGACCTTTGGGCAGAGGTCGAAAAAGGGAACTTCAGGAAAGATTTATATTACAGAATATGCGTTGTATCTTTGACTATTCCCCCCTTGTCGGAGCGCAAAGACGATATTCCTGAGCTTGTGCACAGCTACATAGAATACCTTGCGCCAAGAATAGGAGTGACTGTTGATTCAATAACAGACCAGGCTCTAAATTCGCTTGTTGAATATTCATGGCCTGGCAATGTGAGGGAGCTCATAAATATTCTTGAAAGGGCGATGCTTTTATGCGATTCCAGCACTATTACAGGAAATGAATTGCCGGAAGAAATATTGCAGACTAAAATGTCTGACTGCAATGAAATCTTAAATTTAATAAATAAAAGCATGGGCTCAGGCGAATGGATGGAGAAGCCTTGGAAAGATGTCCGAAAATATATATTGGAACACTGCGAGAAGCTTTATATTGAAAATCTTCTGGAAAAAAGCAATGGCAATGTTGAGATTGTGGCTGAGAAAGCAGGAATCAGCTCAAGGGCTGTTTATTACAAGCTGAAAACATACGGAATTTCAGCAAAATCTTATTAATGCGACGGCGCCGCTGCGCATTTTTTATGCTCGTTCAAGCATCAAGGCGGCGGACATATTCGAAGAGGATGACAGTCGCGGCCTGCGCTACGTTTATTGACTCGAAATTGCCGGGCATTGGAATAGTCAAAGGCGTGGAGCCTTCAATGGCTCCCGCTCCAGAGCTTTCGCTTCCGAAAACAATGGCCGAACGCTCAAAAAGCCCTGGTTCGACAAAGCAATTGCCGCCTTCGTGAGGATCGGTTCGGTATATTTTCCCGAAGCCACTGGCGCGAAGCGCTGTGGATACGGATGAGAGGCAGTCAAACTCCCTCAGGCGCATTGAAAACTGCGCCGACAGGGCTGAGCGTATGACCTTGTCGTTGAACGGATCGACGGAGCCGCTCGTAAACCAGATGTCTTTAAGCCCCACAGCCTTTGCTGTCCTGAGGATGGTGCCGAAATTGCCGGGATCGCCGACTTTGTCAAGAACAACGACAAATGAATCTACCGGAGCAATATCCTCAGTCATTTCAGGCTTTCGGGCAATCGCAATGATCCCCTGAGAGTTAACGGTTGCGGAAAGCTTGTTGAATTGTTTCTGCGGCACAACTATAAACTTATCCGACAGGTCAAGGCCGGAAAATTCTTCCGAGCATACAGCAAATTCCAAGAGTTCGGGAGCGGAATCCATAAGCTCGCGGCAACATCTCAGGCCTTCGCAAATGCATAGACCGTGCTTTTTTCTGCCGTGTCGGGTATAAAGGGCCCGTATCAGAGATTCCCGATGCCTGGATAGTTCCATGCTTGGTGTCAGCTTTTTGCGGCGGGAGCTTTTTTCGCTGCTTTGCTGGCAGTCGCGCTTAGTCTGTCCAAAAGCATTTTAGCTTGCGCTCCCCAGAAGTTGGATGCGGCGGAACTTGCAAGCTCCAAAGCGCGTTTGGCTTTGTCGTTTTCTTTCAGACTGGCATAAATGCGCCCAGCGGAATAATTAGCCTCTGCGGAAAACGCTTCTGTAAGAAGGCTGTTTGAACCGAGGGCGGAAAAATTAGCGGCGGCTTTCTTTGCTTCGCCCTTGATCTCTTCGATGTAGCAGATGTTCAACTTTACGCGCCAGCGCAATTCGTCAAGGATCTCAGCGCTTGCCAAAGTGTTGTAAATCTTCAAAGCGTTGTCATAGTCCTTTTTGTCCGCATAAAGAATGGCGAGCCTGAGCTTGGCTGAATTGACAGCGACTGAGCCGGAGTTTTGGCTGATGGCTTCAGTCAGTGTTTCAATAGTCTTCGCGTTAGCCAGAGCAGACACAGCCTTCGCTTCCTGAGAGGACTTTATCACAATGCCGAATCCAACTACAGCAACCACAGCTACAATGCCGACGCAAGTGTAAACAATTTGCTTCCAGTATGTGAACGCAAAATGCTCGAACTTGTCAAAATCGTTCAAAAGAGCTTGGGTTATTTCGGCGTCCAATTGTTTCTTTTTGGCTTTTTTAGTTTTATCTTCTTTCATGTCAACAACTCCTGAAATTCCAATTATATTTAGCAAAGCCCATATTCTACTTCAAAAAGCTCAGCAAATCAAACCGGCAACGAGAATAAATAAGGGCAATGTCCAAACAATTGGTAAGGCGATGGCTCCGCTAAAAGTCCTGAAAAATAAAAAAGCCGGCAAAGCCGGAATAAAAACCGGACTTTGGCCGGACGCCATCCAGCGGCGAAATCGCTGGTCGGCAAAGCCGGTGGCGAAGCCACTTTTAAACCCATTTCGTGGGGGGGGCAGCGCGCATGGCGCGTTAAAAGCCTGCGGCTTGTTGGGGCGCGAAGCGACAACAAGCTTTATTTCGTTGCAGCGACAACTCCCGGGACTTTTGGCGGTTTCACCTATTTCTTCAGGCTTGTTGAAAACAGGAAAAGTTGAGGCTTCCAGATGGGCTTTTAGAGTTTTATCATATACTTCCATCAAGAAAGGCTTGCCTGTCTCCTTTACTCTTTGAAACGATTTTGTGTCGGGCGAAAATGCTTTCAGCGCAAAAAACTCTGAATAGGATTTATTTGATTTTATTATCTCCATATTGGCGCCATGAATTGTCACCCAATCGCTAATTGAATCAAAAGTCGTTTGCCAAAGGATGGCGGCATCTAACAGTTCCAATTCAAAAAACCTGTCTTTCCATCGCGCGAAGAAGTATGCAGTCAGAATGATAAAAACCAAAGGCAATTAAGGCAGAGTTGTCAATCACTAAAAAAAGGAAAAACTAGGCGTCGGTCTTTGATGAGAAGCCGTGCTTTCCGCCTCGCCAGTCTATCGGCATAGACACCAGTTAACTTGAATAATAAATTTTCAAAGCTACTATAATGTACTTGAGAGTACCGAGTTCTTTGGTGTTAAGAACCGATTTCCTTATCTGTTAAT
>CAZYVR010000131.1:0-14008 GCA_964651145.1 uncultured Victivallales bacterium
ACAAATAAAATACATTAATGTATCATATATGCAATAATGATATACATGGGTGATATACTATGGCTTTGCTTTCAGAAAAAATACAGAACATAATTATCGAAAAAATTCAAAACAAAGAACTGTTGCTTGGTGATAAAGTTCCACCTGTTAGAGAGATTTCTAAAAAGTTTAACGTAAGCTATGTGACGGCAGCCAAAGCTATTAAAATGCTTGGCAAGTTAGGTTACATTGAATCAATGCCTGGTCGGGGCACTTTCGTTAGCAGACCAGAATTTCTTAAAGATGCATCTTTATCTGCAAAAAGAAGAGTTCTAAAAAAAGTATATTTTTTGTTTTCAGATAGAAGTGCTGGCAATGAAAGTTATCAAATGGAAATTTTTGCAGGAGTAGCCTCAAAAATGCAAGATAATGGGATTCGCATAGAACTTAAACTTCAATATGACGAAAAATGGAAAAACAGCATATTAAAAGAGAAAGACATCGGAATTATACTCGCAGATGGTTCTGATGACATTCAAGAGGATCTGATCAAGCACAATATTCCTACTGTAGTCATAGACTCTAAATCAGAATATATAACTGCTTCTATATGTCCTAATTATATCGAAGGCAGTGAGGAAATAGTGAATTACTTATTGTCAAAAGGACACAAAAAGATCATATTTGTAGATGCTTACACTTCCAGTTCTATTCATTTATACGATCATTTTGCTGGATACCAAAAAGCTATGTTGAATAAAGACTTGCCTGTTCTCACTCCTGTGAAATGGCACTACCTGAAGGCTAAAGATGAAATCTATAATATAATTAAAGAAATAAAAGATAGAAAGCCTAATGCCCCAACCGCTTTATTTGCCGGAAATGATAGAATGGCCTCTGAAATTATACAAACAGCTTTAGACGCAGGGCTGAATATTCCAGCTGATCTAAGCATTGTGGGATTTGGGGATATGTTTAGCCCCAATACTCAAGAATTTAAAATAACAACAATGGGCTATGATAAAAAGAATCTTGGAATTGAAAGTGTAACTCTTCTCTTGAAAATATCTAAGGCTGGCTCAAATATTGCAACACGCATAAGCAATCCGATGTTCCTGAAAGAAGGAAAAACCGTAAGAAAAATCAACTAAAACTAAACAGAGAAAAGCATGATGGTTAAGTGCTTAACTGCTTAACTGTAACAATTGTGATTTTTTCTAATTATCTGAATGCTGAAAAAGTAAGATATTAAGTTGTTTGCTATAAAAACATATAAGTTGTAGTCAGAGATATAAAAATGATAATCCCCAATGATACAAATAAAATAGTTCTTGTCACCCCAAAACGGACACTGAAAAGTTCGCAGCCAAAGAGCTTCAAAAATATATTGAGGTTATGACTGGTGAAAAAGTCCTTATTTATACAGAAATTTAACAGAGGCTTAATAATGACGCAAGAAATAAACAAATTTATTAATGCCTTAAAAAGATTGCCTCGAATTTCTTTATTCACAAGGTGGCATTTAAAATGAATTTAAACTTATAGATGAAAGAGTTACATCCACTAATGGAGGGAGTTTTATGCAGAAAAATATAATTCTGTTTATGGTTTTGTTATGCGCGTCTAGTCTTTTGGGAGCCGCAAAATGGCTTGATCCGGCTTGGAAATATCGCCAGAAGATTTCAGTGAAGGAAGGATTTTATGTTGTAAATAACGATTTGAAGAATTTCCCTGTCCTTATAAGCCTAAATGGTTCAGAAAAAAACTTGTTTCTAAACGCAAAAGAAAATGGAGGGGATATTGTTTTTACCGCTTCGGATGGAACAACAAAACTTCCGCACGAAATAGAGGATTATTCTAAAAAGAATAAACGCCTCTCGTGCTGGGTCGGGCTCCCCAAGCTATTGGTGGAAGGTAACACAAACATGTATGTTTACTACGGAAATCCTTCAGCTACAGCAAACAAGGATTTTGAAAAAGTATGGAGCAACGGCTATGCCGGAGTCTGGCACTTGAATAAACTGGAGAATCGCGTGGCGATTGATTCGACGAAGAATCATAACAATGGAAAAGCTGGTAACAATATAAAAATTGTTTCTGAAGAGTTTGCCGGCAATGTAGCCGAATTTACAAACCATGGCGTTATCAATTGCGGAAATGGAGCTTCTCTGAATTTTTCTGTAGGAAACTCTTTCACTGTGGAAGCGCGGGTTCTAATTAAGAGCCATTCCGGATTTATTCTCCTGAGAAAAGGACTTTGGAGCATGTATTACCATAAGCTGAAACGCTGGTATTTCAGAATAGTCGATGATCCGAAGAGCAGGGGAAAGAATCTCAGTGTATTTTCAGTCGACGCTTCAGTGGATACATGGCGTTACTTAGTTGGTGTTTATGACGCAAAGGAAAAGATTGTCAGCCTCTATGTGGATGGACTGTTTAAAATAAAAAGCAAGCCAGATATGCTTGGCGATTTTTCATCCAAATCAAGCTTTCAGATAGGACAGCCCTGGAAGGCAAAGGGAGTGCAATTCCTAGTGGATGAAGTCAGAATTTCCAATGTAGCTCGTTCTGGAGGCTGGATAGCGGCAACGCACAAAAATCAAAGCTTTCCCGGGCAAAGAATAAAATTTAAAAAATATGAAACGTATAAATAACAGGAGAAAAGATGAGAACTGGGAAAATCAAATTTTACTTGGGAAGCATTTTAGTTTTATGTCTTCTTTTGTCAGGATTTTCGCAAGACGGAAAACAGCCCAAAGTTGTAAATTGGTCATATGACGGCGCATACAAAGAAGACAATGGCGCGCGTTCAAAAATCATCCTAAACGGCTGGTGGCGCTGGAAGCTCTCCGATAAAACTGAAGAAGAAGCAGAGCCGCCCAAGGACGGATGGTTTTACCGGAAAGTTCCAGCATATGGGCACCTTTTTGACATTCTTGACGGGAATGGCAAACCAATCGAAATAGGTATAAAGAAAGACCAGTTTAGTAAAGATGATGCTGTCGCAAAATGTTGGGTTGAACGCGAATTTACAGTTCCGGAATCCTGGAAAGGCAAAGATGTGCGCCTTGTGTTCGGAAACATAATGAAAGATGGTGGCGAAATCTATCTGGATGGCAAGGAAATGGGGATTACCTGGAAGAATATCACTCATAGCTTGAGCATCCCAAAGCCATATCATTTTGACAAGCCCTACACTCTTGCAATCAAAAGCGAAGGAGTTATAGGCAATATCTGGCTCACTGCATTAAATCCCGGGCCGAGGATTACAGATAACTACTTGACCACCGCCACTGACGATATGAAAGCCACAATCCGAGCTTCAGGCACGGGCAAAGTTGACGGCAAAATTAAAGTGGTTATTGTCGATTACAAAGATCCTTCGAAAGTAATCAAAACAGCCGGGCCGTTTTCTGTAAAGACTGAGGAAAAAGGCTGGAAAATACAAGACAGCTTTGTTTGGAAAGACGCAAAATTGTGGTCCCTTGAGCATCCAAATCTTTACAAGTATTACCTAGAGCTTATTGGCTCGGATGGAAAAATACAGGACAAAACCTTTCCAATTCGTTTCGGATTCAGGCAAGTCGGCATTAAAAACGGACGTTTTACGCTTAATGGCAAACCAATCACAATAACTAACGATATCCATTCAGGATTAGGGACGAGACTCAGATATAACAACCAAGGCAAATGGTCCAATGATGAGACTATTCGAAAGATCATAAGAAGATGGAAAAATCTTGGTGTAAATTGCGCGGAGCATCGCTGGGGGATAAATGCTTATGACGACAATCTTTTTAGAGTGGCTGACGAGGAGGGATTTTTCATTTCAATCCATTCTTACAGCGTAAAAGGCAGCCCGGCATACAATAAGATTCCTGAATACAGAAAACATTTGGAAGAACAAAACAAATATCTCATTCAGCCGAAGCGCCATTCTCCTTCAGTGGTCTATTACCATATGCCGGCAACTCACCAGTATGCCCCATGCTGGGATTATCAGCCGTCAAAATTGGGCGAAGATTATGAGATGGAAAAAGATTACCTAAAAGACTTGCGGGAATTGCTAAGAAAACTTGATCCAGCCCGTTTTTCATTCGCCCACAGCGGCGGCGGCAAGTACCAGCCAGTGCATTCTTCAATGAACTACATTTCGCCCGACGCCGATTTGCAGGTGCATGAAAATTGGCCGTCTCATTGGGCAAAAAATAAAAATAAACCGCTTGTCACTTACGAAATGGAAGCTCCTACATATATCAGTAACTGGTGTAGACGACGTTCGCGCGGAGAGCAGATGGGGAAATTTCCATATTTCCTTGAAGTCGGCGCGATACACCTGGGCGAAGAACCTTATTTGAAAGAGCCAAAGGAAAATATTGAGAAGTCGCTTCTAAGAGCCGAAAAAAACAAATTCTATCCAGTAAAGGCAACATGGACCCATCAGGAAACAGGCAAGATGTTTGTCAAAAATGTGTTTCGTTCATGGCGCACGTATGGCGTAAATATGGGTTTTTTTTGTATGGTTAGAGATTATTTTAAAGCGCCTTATATGACAATGCCATCTTCAACAGATGACCCCAGAAAGCCGGGAGCGCAACCCGACAAGAATTTGCGTTTCTTTCATGTTACTATCGGAAAAATGACGCCTATGGGCAAAGTGGCAAAAAGAAATTTGAGCCCTTTGCTCGCATATATTGGCGGACCTGACGGTAATTTCTCATTGAAGGATAGGGCATACTTTTCCGGCAGTACGATAAAAAAAGCGGTGGTGGTGGTCAACAACACCGAAACACCGGTAAAGCTTTCAGGTTTCTGGGAATTGCAGACGCCTAAAGGCAAGAAGGTGTTTGGAGGCAAGCTTCCTGAAACTGAGTTCAAGGCGGGAGAGCTCGCTCCTGAATCTATCCATATAGAATTCAAGACTCCCAAAGTGACAAAGCGCTCCGACTTTGTCTTAAAGCTTTCCGGGCAAGCTGACCGCGCTGGAGTTTTGGACGATACATTTGCTTTGACAGTCTTTCCGAAGACAAAGAAACCGTCAATTCCAAAAGGCCTCGGCATTTATCTTTATGACCCGGTAGGAGACACCAAAAAGATATTGGATAAAGCCGGAGTCTCTTGCAAGTTGATAGAGGGCGAACTACCAACAGGGGAAAATAATCTGCTTATAATCGGCCGCAACGCTCTTAAAGACAAAAAGAACGCCAGGCGTTTCAAAGGGTTGGTCAGCGAAGCCATGAGTTATGATTTTGCAACAACGCTTCCCAATGGCTTGCGAGTCCTTGTTTTTGAACAGGCCCTGGGAAATATTTGGGGGCTAAAAACAGAAGAGTCGCGTTGGCGTCGCAGTTTTATCCGCGCGCCGGGACACCCTGTGTTCAAGGGACTGGAAGATGTTGACTTCAAATACTTGAAAGGCAACAGTGATCTGGCCGAAGCTTATCCGATTGCTCCATATCAACCGAAAAGGTCGTCAATCAAGCGTTTTCCTGAATGGGGCAATGATAATGTTGTAACAACGTATTCCATTATCAAACCCCAACTCGGTTCATGCAGAGCATTGCTTGATTGCGGCTTTGCGCTGCTGGAAACGCCGTTATTGGAATATGCGGCAGGAAAAGGCAGGATGATATTTTGCCAGGTGGATGTGACCCCCCGTTATGGAAAAGATCCTGTCAGCACGCAGTTGGTCAACAATATCATTTCTTATATTGCTTCAGCCAAAGAGCCTGATCCGGCAATCGGAAAGCCGATAGATATTGTCCGGGAAGGCGATGAAGAGTACGATATAAAAATAAAGAAGGAAAAAGTCTTTATGGTTGAGAGGCCGGAGGGAGAAATATCCTGGGGCGTCAGTATGCCAAACCTCTATTTCCAGGAAATCATAAAGATACCTGTGATTATTGGCAAAGACGGGAAAAAATATGTATACAGCAAGATCAAGGGCGAAAAGAAATTTGTCCACACATTGAATAGAAGGAGCTTTAAAACTAAATGGCAGAAAATGAATGCCATGATCATCCGCGCCGCTTTGTGGATAAATCAGGGCAGCTCTGGGGAAACATTCCCAGAGCCGTCCCTTCAGGGAGATGAAGAGGAACTCTACCCTCTCGAATGGGTTGAAGGTTTTGTTCATCCTTACTTAATGATGCAATGGTAAAACAGGAGAAAAAATAATGAAAAAAATGATATTTTTTGCAGTGCTCGCCATGAAAATTGTTGCTTATGCTAATATAGCCGACACGGTTCCACTGGCGTCAACATCGCGTGAAGACACGCTTGTCAAAGGAGCGGCAAGTTTTCTCAACAAGCAAAACGAGGAAGTCTTTCCTCTCGCGAAAAAGTATGGAGGCAAAGACTGGTTTTTTGTGGACATCAAGCCGGAGTGCAACATAAATATTTTTTCCAAAGCGGGAAAAACATGCCCCGTCAAATTCTTGTTTATGGAAACAGGCAAGCGAAAGTTTTACGGCATTCCTTTTGACATAATTCCCCCCAAAGATAATTCCAACAAAACGGCCATAGCGCTTCCCAGCATGCAACTGATGACCGGCGAAATCATGCCAACGTCATATACGGCAAAAATAGGAAAAACAGCAAAAGTCCTATACATTCTGCACACAGCTTATTATGCGTCAGATGGCAAACAGAACTATGTGGTAAATTACGGCGGCGGTTCGAGTCAGACAATTGAGATTGTCAAAGGAAAAAACATAAGCGACTGGTATCACCAGAAAGACCGCCTTTATTCCGAAGACGTAAAGTATGTGCTTGTCCCTGCGCAAAAAGGCTCCAAGACACACTTCCGGAATCTGCATATTTTGCAGTGGACAAATCCCAGCCCTAATAAAAAGGTCAAATCAATAACATTTAATGCCGACAAAAAATCTCCGATGGGCATGTTTATAATAGCTGTAACCGGTCATGAGTAGAAAAGGAGAAAGCAGGATGGATAACGCCTATATTGAAAATGGAAGCTTTATCAAGAGGTGTTTTTTTACACTCATTGAATTGCTCGTGGTGATTGCCATTATCGCAATTCTTGCGTCAATGCTTCTTCCGGCATTAAAAAAATCGAGAGGCAAAGCAAAGCAAATTCTCTGTGCCAGTAATCTAAAACAGATAGGTTTGGGGACTGGCATATACATAAACGATTATGGCGACACGTTCCCAAATGAACCGGGACACCATTTGGAAAATTTCATCAATATATCCGGCGCCTTACCACCAAACAGTCGCGTATGGACTTGCCCGAGCAGTGTGCCGGGAACTAAGGCAAAATATTGGGATGAATGCCCGCCTTATTATCAATGGTTCTATGCAAAAAATCTGGGATATGGATGGAATTACAATGGATTGGCAGGGAAAAAAGTTTTTAAAGTTTCTCCTCCTTCCAAAGTTCTAATGTGGGCTGACGCACATGACCCGGGTATACCCAATTCAAGTTGCACAACCCAAAATAGGCATTTAATTACCCGTCTAATGTCTGGAGCCACTCCTATTGGAATTTATCGGCATTTCAATGGGGCTAATATTCTCTTTTGCGACGGGCATGTAGATAAAAAGCAAGCAAACTTGATAAAAGAAACTGAAGCCACGCCACATGATGTCACAAATGGAATGCTCTGGTATTTTAAATAGAAATATAGAAAAAACAATCATGACAGGAAATATATACAGAGCATATAAAGATGAGACAAGAAAGTCTGCAATTAGCATTCCTGCTTTTTCGCGACTGCGGGAAAATTTAATTTTTAAGAATGGAGATAAAATTGAGATCTGCGCATTTCCTGATAAACGCCCTGTCTCTGCAACATGGGAACTGTCTAGAAACGCGATAGAGGAAAGCTTCTTAAAAGGCAATTCAGATGTGTGCTATGACCAAAGCATCAAGACATTGCTTTCATCTGAAAAACTGAGGCCTGGGTTTTATGATTTGCATTTTAATATCAAATTCACTGATGATGATTTTCAGAAAGCAACAACAACTTTTGGATACCGCATAGAAGAAATATCAATAACAGATTCAAGGCCTTGTGATTTTGATTCTTTCTGGGAAAACGCAAAAGCTGAACTTGAGAAAATACCGTTTAACGCATCGGAAGAATATGTTGGAGAATTTACAGACGAAGAAATACAAAAGTACAACACAGAGTATGCCAGTCTTCCTGAAAACTACGATTTTTTAACCAAAAAAACGAAGAAAACAAAGCTTTACAAAATTAAATTTGATTCATTTCCAAATCATAGAATGAGCGCTTTTCTGGCTATACCAAATGGCCAAGGGCCATTCCCAGGGCTACTCCTTTTACCTGGAGCTGGATGTTCAAAGCTCCCAGCTCCGCTGGAACAGGCAAGGCATGGATATGTGTCTCTAATGCTTCATATTCATGGAGGCATGGATATAGATCAAGAAACTTATAATACGCCTCCTCATTATTTGAATCTACTTGAAAATAAAGGCATTGAAGAGCAATACTATTATAATGTATACCTGGCATGTGTTCAGGCATTCAAATATTTGTCCTCAAGAAGCGAGGTTATTTCTGATAAAATTGGCGTAGCCGGAGCATCACAGGGAGGACTGCTTTCGATTATTACCGCAGCTCTATGTCCAAACGTTAACGCTGTCATTTATCCTTTGTGTTATTATGCGTATTGGCCATATAGAAACTTGGTCGAAAAGTTAAACCAGCAAAAATCAAATGGGGAAAATGTTGAACCGCATTTTAATGTAGACGAAAAAAAACAAAAGTATCTCAGCTACTATGATCCTGTTAACTTTGCGCCTCTTGTCAAAGCTTCGGCGCTCACAATGGCCAGTCTTTGCGACATTCCATCTCCAGCAATGACTGTTTACTCTGTTTATAGATCACTTGGGGAAATTAAAAAAGAGATCTGCTGGAGTCCTTGCACTAATCATGACATGTCTTTTGCCTTTGAGCGATATGCCTGGAAATGGCTAAGTAAATTTCGCAAAGCGGAAGATGGAAGATAAATAATTATATTAAAATTGTAAAGAGGAAATAACAATGAATTTAGGCGCGCAATATTACAGAGCTCCGTTCCCAGAAGATAAACATTGGGAAGACGATTTTGCAAAAATGAAAGATTCGGGTTTGAACACTGTCCAATTATGGGTTTTATGGGCTTGGGTTGAATCAAAACCTGACGAGTTTAACTTTGACGATTATGATCGTCTTGTCGAGCTTGCTGACAAAAATGGACTTGGCGTTATATTGAGCGCCATTGCCGAAATCCAGCCGTACTGGATTCACAGGATTGTTCCTGATAGTGAAATGATTGATCATATGGGAAATAAAGTAATATCATCCAACAGATGTGAATGTCATTTTGGGATAACTCCAGGCGGATGCACAGATCACCCAGGTGTTTGGGGAAGGATGGAGAATTTTTTAAAGGAAACTGTTTCACGTTATCATAATTTTTCTCATATAAGAGGATGGGATGCATGGAACGAGTTGCGCTGGAAAGAGCAATCTGATGGAATCGTATGTTTTTGTCCGCATACGCTGCAAAAATTTCACTCGTGGCTTGATGAAAAATATGACGGACTTGATGGATTGAACAAAGCATGGAAAAGGCGGTATATGTGCTGGGAGGATGTAATGCCAGGAAAGTTGCCAGACCGTCCATACACAGAAATGATGGCCTTTGAACATTTCATAACATGCAGGGCGAATCAACATGCAATAGATCGATATAACGCCATAAAATCAATCGACAAAATTCACACTGTCACCGTTCATGGCGGAGCGCCCACTCCCTTATATTGCGGCGATCATCAGGGACATGCCATCGATAGAGGCAATGACTGGGATTTCGCCGACAAGCTGGATGGAGTGGGCTGTTCCAGTTTTCCCAAATGGGCTGACATGGATGACGCTGATTTCGGAATGAGAATTGAATTTGTCAAATCTGCGGCAAGAAACAAAAAAGTATGGCTCAGCGAACTTCAGGGCGGACGCGCGGCAATAGGATTCAATATTTACAATGATGTTGACGCTGAATCACAGCAACGCTGGATATGGAATGGACTTGCTTGCGGGGCAGACACTATATTGTTTTGGTGTTGGCGAGATGAAGTGTTCGGGCGAGAATCGGCAGGATTTGGCCTTGCCGGAGATGACGGCCTTGCAGAAGAAAGATTGTCAGCTATGAAAATAACAGGGAATCTTCTGGAAGAAAATAAGAGCATCTTTGACACATATAAACCGGATCAAGCGGAAGTCGGAATATTTTTCAGTCCTCAAGCTTATTATCTTCACTGGGCGCAGGACGGGAGCGCCAGAGAAATGGCAAACGCTATAATGGGATACGCAAGAGGTCTGGTGCGGAAATCAATACTTTGCCAGTTAGTGGAAGAGGAACACCTTGAAGATTTAAGCAAATTTAAGGCGCTATTTTTTCCCCGAAGCATAGTTCTTGACAGCGACAAAGAAAAAATCCTTGAAGAATATGTAAGAAATGGCGGGACGCTATTTTGTGAATCTGAATTTGGAGCTTTTAGCAGTCAGGGCCTTTACAAATATCCCGATGAACGATTCATATCAAGAGTCTGCGGAGTAAAAGAAATTGGCCGGCGAAATCTAGAAAGCGAATCCTTATCTGTAAAGCTTGACCATCGCGAATATAAACTTGATATTGAGCAATGGCTCACCCCGCTTGCGTCAAATGACGGAAATGTATTGGCAGAGACAGACTGCGGTCCGATAATATCAGAATATAAATACGGGAAAGGAAAAATAATATACTGTGGAACATATTTGGGAAATATGTATTACAAAAATAATAAAGCTGACTTTGAGAATTTTCTTGAGGCAATCATCAAAAAATCCGGCGTCTCGCAAAAAATAGAGATAATCAGTCCCAAAACATCTCAAAGCACATTTCTATATCTAAAGAGCGGCAAATATGAGAATGGGGATATTGCGTTCATATTTTTTCCAAAAAATGTAGAAGAAGCCGTATTGAACTTTTCAAAAGACATATTTCCCGGGAAAAAAGTTGCTGATTTATTGTCGGGAAAAGAATTTGAGATAACAGAATCCGACGATAAACGCATTTGTCTTGTAAAGCCTTCCCTGTTCAATATAGCCATATTAAAAGGATAGCACAGGAGTTGCTATAAACGCTCTAGGCAAAATTTTCCGTGAAAAGAGTAGAGAAACAGGAAAAACAAAATTAGCCCAAATGAAGGAATAGTATTATGTCTGCCCTACATATTAGAGGAGTATCATATTATCCGGAATACTGGCCGGAAGAACGCTGGGAAACTGATATAAAAATGATGAAGGAAACAGGCATACAGGTTGTGCGTATTGCTGAATTTGCATGGGCGAACCTTGAGCCAGAAGACGGTGTCTTTAAAACAGATTGGCTAGTTCAGTTTCTGAAGCTTTTGAAAGAAAATGAATTGGAGACGATAATATGCACCCCGTCAGCGTGTCCGCCTAAATGGCTTACAGACAAGTACCCTGAAACAAGATTGGTAGAGCCTGACGGCTCCTCGGGAAGCGATTACCTCAGGAAACATTACTGTCCGAACAGCTCTGAGTTCTGGGGATTTACTGTCAGAATAACAAAAAAACTCGCGGAAATAACAAAGGATTTTGATAACATAACCGCATGGCAGATAGATAATGAAATGGGACCGCACGAGGCCGGAAGATGTTTTTGCCACAAATGTGAGACAGCTTTTCAGGAATGGGTGAGAAACAGATACGGAAATATTGACGGTCTGAGCAAGGCATGGGGCACTGATTATTGGAGCCAGATGATTACGTCGTTTGAACAGATTGAACTCCCGAAGGACAGAGTCGAACCTTCGCTAGTGCTGGATCACAGCCGCTTTGTGCAGGATTCAATTGTGAACCTATATAAAATGCAAAAGCAGGCGCTTTTAGACTTCGGTGTTACACTCCCGATTACCACCAATTTCATGGGGCCGATGTTTGAAGGGCTCAACTACTGGGAGTTTTCCAAGGAAGTTGATGTAGCAGCTTATGACTGTTACTGCCACACACTGAAACCCGAAACTGTTGCTTTGGGATTTGATGTTTTTCGCAATATGAAAAACGATTTTTTCTGGCTGACTGAAACCGGCACTATGGGCGGGGCTGACGGGAAAAACAGCGAACTTCGCTTATGGGCTTATCGTGCGATTGCACGCGGTTCAAGAGGACACATGTATTTCCGCTGGCGGACGTGTCTTTCCGGATTCGAATACGAACATCCGGCAGTGCTGACCCATTCCGGGCATAAGACCAAAGCCTTTGAACAGATAAAATATCTTTTTTCTGAATGGGATAAAATCTCTGAAGACCTGGAAAAGATTCCTCTCCCTAAATGCGAAGCCGCCATAGTATTTGACTGGGAGTCTATTTTTCAGAACATAACTCCCACTACTTTTTTCAATGAGGATATATCCAAGATTCAGGAACATTTTTTGAACATCTATAGTATTCTTTTTGAAAAGGGGGTAAATGTGGATGTTATCCCTCCAGACAGGGATATTTCAAGGTATAAACTTGTTATTCTCCCGGGATTGGCTTTGAGTATGGAAAATGAAAAATTGACCGCCAATCTTGAGCAATTTGCAGATGGCGGAGGCATTGTGCTGGGAACAGCGGGGCTCTTTACAAAGAATATTCACAACAATTACCATGATAAATTTCCTCCGGCGGGCATCAGTGGCATTTTCGGATTGACTACAGGGGAAACGCGTTCAGTGAACACTCATCCTGACCGCTTCTGGCATACCAAACGACAATCTGTAAGGATTATGGGGGATGGTGTGGTATTTGAAGCGGAAAATGTTGCCGAAGAACTGCTTCTTCACGGCGCCCAAAGTATTGCCGAATATGAAAACGGCTTTCTGAAAGGAACTCCGGCTGTGACACTTAATTCTTACGGCAAGGGACAGTCTTTATATACCGGAACAGTCTCTGGCAGGGGCATGCTGACCTGTCTTCTAAAAAAGGCGCTCGATATCGCAGAAATTGAAGTTTATGACATCCCACTGGGAGTTGAATACGTGAACTGTTCTCCTTATCATTTTTATATTAACGCGACAGGAGATGAACAAAGTGTTAAACGAAGTTCTTCCGGAAATGCAATAATAGGCATTAAGGATGAAGACAGAATTTGCCTGCCGCCTTACGGAGTATGCATAGTAACCGAAAACGTAATTATTTCAAAGAAATAAAACAGGCTAAAAAGGTAGATTGGCTTAATGCACCAGAGTGGACTCCTAAATTCAGTCAATGTATTGATGTTATAAAAGGAGTTGCACATGGCTCAATCTCCACAACTCCCTCTCTTGCACGGCGTGCTATTGGATGTACTTTTTATGAATTTGTCACAAACCTGTACATGCCGGAAGAAATGCTAAGATACCGAGATAAATATGAAAAAACCTTGTATGATGGAGAAACTAGAAACAAGCCAGGCAATGGTGATATAGAGGAGTTTTAAAGTGAGCCCTTTTGTCTGAACAGTTTTTTCTTTCTTTAAGGTGTGAAACACCTGCGGCGGAGCCGCTCTTTTCTTAAAATGCGCCTAAAAATCTCCCGGAGGGAGATGCGCGTCCTTATGAATCTAATCAGCCAAAGGCTGCCTGTCTGTTACGCGGCATCTGCAGCTGATGTTAGATCCCATCCTGCAAGAGAAAAATACATTTCATCCGGCGTCTGGTAGTTCAGCGACTGATGGTACCTCTCTGCATTGTAGAACTTGAAATATAGTTTAATTCCTCCTTTCAATTCTTTCAAGCTCCTGTAGTCATGAAGAAAAATGTTTTCGTACTTCAAGGAGCTCCAGAGACGCTCCACATACACATTGTCCAAGGCGCGTCCTTTGCCATCCATGCTGATTTTTATGCTGTGTTCATTCAGCTTAGCAATAAACTTGCCGCCTGTGAACTGGCTGCCTTGATCAGTGTTGAATATTTCCGGAACCCCATAAATATCAATGGCTTCCTCCAGGGCTTCAACGCAAAAATCGGCGT
>CAZYVR010000132.1:0-13927 GCA_964651145.1 uncultured Victivallales bacterium
CCGGTTATTTCTTGTGTCAGCCTCACTGCGGAACAAAGCGCAGAAGAACCGTAAAAAGAGCGCACCCTACAGAAAGAACGTTCTTTTTGTTTTCAAAATTCAACCTCAATTGTTGACCATAATAATGAACTGTGGCATGAACGGGGAAATCTTTTATATTATAACCAGCAAGATGATCAAATTGTATAAGACCTATGCTGTCGAGGTGAGCTATTGCACCAAAATTTATACCTTTATTATTATAGATCTGATCTTCTATATTAAAAATTGCAAGAACTGGACCATTAACCGTCCAAACAAAACCACACAAGTTTGAAAACTGCTCTGCTTCCTTTTTATCTAACTCGCCAAGAAAATTAACAGTGCTCTTAGAGAAACTTCCAGGTTTATTTGCCTCGCCAGCTAAAACTTTAGCCCAAAGGTTTTGCATTTCAGTGTCAGATACTATTCTTGACTTATCAAAAAAGTTGGTGATCCAATCGTTATCCATGAGATTTGGATCGGATTCACTTTTGAGAAGAGGGAATGCTTTTTCTGTTATCTCTTCCATATTCTTTTGGTGCATGGTTTCTTCCTCAACAAACCGATGCATTGCTCGACGTTCTAAATCTGTAATCTCAATATCACTTTTCGCCTTTATTAGGTTTGCTGCAGCTTCAGCTTTTGCAACTCGTTTTATCTGACGTGGCTTATAAAGACCGCCAACAGCAGCAGACACCTTTTTAACCAGAGTGTCAACTGGCTTGGCCAGCTTCCCAACGTCTACAACGGACATGTTACCATCTGGCATTTCCCCCTCCTAATTATAATAAGTTATTATTTAGTTTCTAAACCCAAAAAGCCCCGGCCAGCAAAACGCAGATCGGGGCAATACTTCTTATTTCTTTGGTGGAGGAGCTGGCGATGGTGGTGGTCTTTCCGATCGGCTAGGAGGGGTTACTCCTCCGGTAACACCAGCGGTTTTCCCAAGCGTAGTTGGTCTTGGCGGCGGCTTGGATTCCTTTTCTCTCATTTATGCTCTCCTTTTTTTTATTTTCATAAACTCGACGAACTCAACATTAGAAACGTCAATTAATACAGTCTCGACATTTTTTAAGTCGATTTCTTCATTGCGCTCACCTAACCAGGATGCGGATTTCAGAAGAATATGTCCACTATTAGCATTGCTTGGCCATTCTTCAGGAAAACCATAGATTCTACGACCATCTTTCAAATTTAGAATAACACATGCAGTGTTGCCCGAAAAAGCACTGAACCACTCTGATGCGAATGAGGTTTCTTGGGTGACTCTTAACTTCCTAAGTGTTTTATTAAGGCAATCATTATTTGCAAAAAAGGAAAGAAGGAGGCCAAATATAATGCTAATGATAAATGAAATTAATAAACTTGAATTTGTAAAGTACAAAATCCACAAAGGATTAAATTTTTTAGTCGCTAAAACTAAAATTTGAATAATAAACGTGAAAATTAATGCTTGAACTACGCGTTCAAATTGTGACTGCTTGGGATGCGATGTTAGGGAGTGGAATATCCCGGCAGCGATAAATCCTGGTAGCAAATATTGCAATATAACAATTACATCTGGTGCTAAGTTTTCCATGTGCCCTCCCTGTATCTTAACTTAATTTTCCTAATATAATTGATTTCAGCGAATTGGCAAACGCTAAGACAACATCATAGTTAGCCACAACGTATCATTTTTTCAAACAATTGTCGCGCGAATTCTGTTAGTTAATTTCTCTTTTAACTCTTTTGCCGTTTTATAAGTAATATGGTTCATGTGTTGAGTGTCAAAGTGCAGATTGCCAATATCATCCTCATGTATAGTCCAAATAACTTCGATTCCCAATCCCCTAGCAAAGCCTGCCTCGTAGTAGACTCCATTATTTTGGCCGGTAAAGTCGGCAACAACAAATTTGCTCCGTCTGATCTCTGCTATAATCTCGTCAGGTATGCTCTCGTTATATTCCACTTCGTCAATGCGACTCGGGGCATATCCAGCATCGTTAATTCCTTTGTACAAGCCATTACTGTAAATATCGCTTTCATTCCAATGAATTTTAGTTTCAATTTCACTTCCATCGTCTGCCTTTTCTTTTTTGACAATCTCATGATCACTAAAGCGCATGGCAATAAATCCCTGCTTGCTATCCGTAGAAGTTTCTTCCAGCTCCGCAATCCGCTGCCAGCCTTCAGCTGTGATTATGCAAGAAAATTCGTTTAGTGTACCCGTGAATTCTATATATCCCATCTCTTCTAGTTGCTTGCTCATGTAGGGATGACGCCCAAACAGCAATAAATCTGCAAGCTCGTTGGAAGCGGTTGCTCTTTCGTCAGGAGTTTTGACACTTCTACTCAAGTTAAGCAATGCGCGATCAAAATATTCATAGGCATGCTTTGGGTATGCTGCAAAGAATTCTTTGAATGTTAATAATCTATATTCCCCCAAGAGCAGTTCCTCCGGAGGCGACTCCAGGACTAGAATATATTTATCTTTTCCCTTGAGCTTTAATTCGTATGCTAAAACGCGCATTTTCTTTTTAGCGTCCTCATATTTCTCATTATTTTTAAAAGTGAGTGTACCCTCAGGGCACCCAAGGTGACCATAAAGATGATAAGGGATAATATAATCACCACAGATTTGACATTTGATTAAAAATGGCTCTCCCGGGCAATTAAGCTGGCGTTCCATTTTAGCAGGCTTTTCACATAATTGACATTTACACTTTTCCATTTTTCATTCCCTCCCTATTATTTTTTATTGCTCTTTTCTTTCTTCCGTTCTATCTTCGGCAGCTTCTCTGCCACGCGCTGACCGGCTCCCAGCGAATGATCATAATGATCCGCCATTTGCAATGTTGACCATCCTCCGGTGTCGCGCAGATCTTCCGCAGTGGCTCCGGACTCGCGCCCGATAGTTCTATGCGCATGACGCAATGAGTGAAAGCCATATTCCTTCACGCCGCGAACACGCGTTTCTCCCTCTTCAGCTTCGCGAAAAGTTTCGATTTCGCAAGCTTTGCAAAGCGCGTTCCATTCATCAAACAGCCAATTGCTTTTTGCATTGTAGGCCTTGACTATATCCGGCCACACAAATATATGATTGCTCTTTTGCTTGAGAAGAATCGCTTTAAGCTCCGCAGGCATCGGGAAAACCACTGGCTTTTCATATTTTTTAGTTTTGTTTGGCAGTATGGATATAAGTCCTTTTTCAAAATCAATTTCATTCCAGGACAAAGTGCACACATCCCCCAGGCGCAAACCTCCATAAAATCCCAATAAAATAGCTGCTGGCCAGAAGTCCGCGACACGCGACGTTAATTTAAAGGCTTCATTGTAAAGATTTTTTATCTGCTCAAGAGTCAGATCTTTTTTCCTGATGCTGTTTGCGGACACGCGCGGAATGGTGTCCCACACGTTCTGTGTCAGTCCTGCAGCATTGCGAACTACGGCAAACACGCTCTTGAGGCCGCTCAAGTTATTATTTATTGTCTGTCCGCTTTTCTTTTTCAGCGACACAATATAAGCCTCCGCTATTTGAGGCGTTATCTGATCTAGATAATCAATCAGCGGATAATTCTTTACCATCCACTTAATCCAGGACAATATGTGATTTTTCTTGCTTTGCTGTGTTCTCTCCGACACATCCCGCGGCTGCGGCCTGTCCACGAAGAACTCCCAGAGTTCGGTCACTGGAATATGAATAACCGGCAACGTCTTTCCAGACATTGCCTCGATGATGCCGACGGCGGCCGCTTGCATTTCCCGAGATTCAGCCACTGTCTGGTACTCTTTTAGCTTTTCCTGAGCCAATTCCCTGTTGTCCAAAGGCACTCTCAAGGATCGTTTTCTGCGATTCCCCTGTGCGTCTCTGAAGACTGCCTGCCAATAATTTGAATTCTTCCTTTTCTCTAACCAAGCCATGATTTCCCCTCATTCTGTTAAAACATGTAAAGCTTTTAAGCCCCTCACCCCCCCCCTAAGCATACATAATGCCCCGCATATTGTCAAGAAAAAAAGAAAAATCCCGCCATGAAACGAGCGAAAAGCAGATATAGAGCAAGGGAAAGCAATCCGTTTACAGAAGTGTGGCAGGCACAAAGCAAAGGGTTTAAGTAGGTAAATAAAGGAAAAGAATTGGCGGAGAGGGGGGGATTCGAACCCCCGGTACAGTGTTAACCGTACGACGGTTTAGCAAACCGTTCCTTTCGGCCACTCAGGCACCTCTCCGAAACAAGCATATAATTGCCAAGGAAGTAGTAAAGTAATGCACAAGATCGTTTCATCAAGGCAACTTCCTTGGAAAATTGCATTTTTATTTTTAGAAACTCAATAAATTCAAAAAGAATGAAACAACACTAAAAAAAGCTCCATGCCAAATCAGCCACAATTCGCAAGGATGCTGCAAAAAAAACCTCATCAAGGTGATTTTTTTATAAGCCCGAGCTAGAATAATACCCGCTTTCTGATATATTTTGTTTTACCTTTACGGAAAGAAAAAGAGAATCAATAAAATGCGTTTGGCAATTTTTACCGACATACACAGCAATCTGGAAGCCCTGGAAGCATCATACAAAGCATTGAAAACAGTAGGCTTTGATAAAGCTGTTTGCATTGGCGACATAGTCGGATATGGAGCCAACCCCAGAGAATGCATTGATTTTCTGAGAGATCGCGAAGTGATGTCTGTAAAGGGAAACCATGATCATTATGTGACCCAAGAGCGCAAGGTATGGGATATACAGCCGTATGCGCGCGAAGCAATTTGTTGGACTCAAGATGTTCTGGATGAAGATCATGTTGACTGGCTCCGCAAACTGCCTTACCTTCTGGAGGTGGAAGGAGCGTTGTTTGTGCATTCCTCGCTTGAAGCTCTTGATGGGGAATACTGGCCATACATACTTGATCCCAAGTCAGCGCTTTTTCATTTTTTTCTGCAGGATGTCCAGTTTGCCTTTTTTGGACATACGCACATTCCACTTTTTTTCAATTACGACGAAAACAACAAAATATCTATAGAAATATTAAAAACCAGAACAATCCCAAAAGACAGCAGGAGTCAATATTTGATCAACCCCGGCTCAGTGGGACAGCCAAGAGACTTCGACTCAAGAAGCGCAGTCGTCATATTTGACACGGAGGAACGAAAAATAGAAGTAATAAGGGTTGAATACGATATTCGCAAAACTCAAGACAAGATACTTGAGGTGGGGCTCCCTAAAATACTTGCGGAAAGACTGTCCCGAGGAAGCTGAAAAACAACACAAACTAGATTAATTATGAAAGACAAAGTTCGCATGTTCAATAATTTTTATCATCCGGCAAAATTTTTTGCATTGTTTATGTTTTTGATTTTTTGCGCAAATTCTTACGCCAATGACAATCTTGCAAAGATTTCTTCTGTGCTTGAAACTTACCTTGGCAATGATATAGCAGCGGCAGAAGAAGAAGCAATGGAGCAATTGAGCGAGTGCGATAAAAGCAATTCTCCGCAGGCCTTGCTTCTGGAATATTTATCGGGCAACAAATCAATCAAGCCCAGCTATCTGATAATAGCAGCAGAAGACACGCCTTCCCTTGCGGCTTTGACTTATCTGGGGCTGTTTGCAAGGAGTCTGGCTACTGAGAAGAACCCTGACCCCTTTGATCTTGAAAATTATCTTGAAAATTATCTCGAGGATCAGGCAGCCTGCGATTCAAAAATGGTAAAAGAATGGGCTCCGCGAGCAAGGATATGGCTAAAATGGTGTCAAAATGACTTGAAGAGCATAAAAGGCTTGGAGCCATTGCTGTTGGCAAAAAGCAAAAAATCCGAAGAGTTCATAGCCGCAACAAAGAAGATTAGCGAGCTGAGTAAAAAAGAATTCATAAAAAGCAGGCAGCCTTTCAAAAAGCGTCCGCGCCCTGCATCTTTCACTTTTAGCAGGAAAAAACTCCAGGTCTATCTGAATTCCCTGGCATCGAAAAAGCTTAAAAAAGCTGAGCGCATGCGCTGCAACATGACAGGTCATGTCAAACCTTATATTGTAAAGCTTTTGCAAGGCACTCCTTATCACGGAGCAATAAAAATGCAGACCCGCAATTTCAGTGGCACTATTTCCATGGCAAATGAAAATTCTTTAAGGATAAAGCGAAAAGGCTCCTCCAGGGCCAAAATATATAAATGGAAAGATATCAAGCCGGAACAGTTTATAGAATTCTTTAAATATTACATTGACTTGAGAGTCAAAGGTTTTGGGGCAGTTGTGACAAAAGAAGAGCGCGCTCGTCAGGCTGCCGAAGATTACATGCATCTTGCTTTTTTCTGCGATTGGAATGGGCTTTATGCCGATGCTTTAGATTCGGCAAAGCAAGCAATAAAACTCTGTCCTCAGCTAAACAAAGATGCAGTTAAGTTTGTATATGGAATGAACTCAAATTAATATATATATTAATGCACAAGCGCATTCTAAAAGTTAGTTATTCTTGCTATTTTGAATTGCTTTTTTGCATTTTTATATATTTCGTAACACGCAAAATGATATAAAATGCAAAATCGCAATTGAAAGCTATGCTATTGAAGTGTAACTTTTTCGTCAAAGGCCGAAAAATAGGCATTCGGTTAACTTACAAGAATTAGGAGGATTGGGTCATGGGGAAAAAAGAAGAAAATCTAAAAAAGCTGTCACGCACAGCTGTCGCAATGAACTTTGTGAAAAAGCACAACGGCGAATGGAATCATGAACAATGGGAAGAGTTCTGCGGCATAATTCAGTCGAAATACTCTCCGATCGACTTGGATCAAGTGGGTTTGTTGCTTGAAAGCAAAAGAGAAACATATTTAGCCAGCAAGAAATAGACGCTATTTCAAGCTAAGCTTGACTTCGTTTTCATTTAGAAAACGCCATTTGCCAAGTGGCAAATTTCCAAGAGACAGCTCTCCTACAGCAATGCGCTGAAGGCGAGTTGTTTTTCTTTGCGCGTATCTTATCATTCTGCGAATTTCTCTTTTTTTGCCTTCTTTCAGTTTGAAGATGTAGACACAGTCAGACTCAGCTTTGACGACTTCGGATGCGCGGAGCAGCTCACCCTCATCTTCGATTCCTTCTTTAAACTGTTTAATTGCATCTTTAGGCAATGGCCAGTCGGTTGTGATTCGGTAGGTTTTTGTTATTTCGTATCTGGGGTGTGTAAGCCTGTCCGTGTAGTCGCCATCATTGGTAAAGAGCAACATGCCCTCGCTGTCCTTGTCTAGGCGTCCTATGGAGAAAAGGCGGACGTTGGGAATATCAATCAAATCAATCGCTTTTTGAGGCGCATTAGGGTCTTCGGCCGTGCAGATGTATCCGCTGGGCTTGTTCAGCATGACATAATAACGCACGCCCAACTCGACGAGTTTTCCGTAGCAATGCACGCAATCATCTTGATTAACTTTGAAGCCGGGCTCGCACACTGTCTTTCCATTGACCTCAACATTGCCATCTTTGACTATCTCAGAGGACTTGCGCCGCGAAGCCAGTCCGGCGAGACTAAGAAAACGGGCAAGGTTTGCGGGGAATATATTGTTTTTCGTTTTTTGCTCTTTCATAATATAAGCTTAATACACAAATGCATTCTAAAAGTTTGTTGTTGCTGCGATTTTGAATTGAGTTCTGCAACTTTTTATATCTCTTAAAATGCAAAACAGTATAAGATAGCTTAGCAAGGCATATAAAACAAGAAACTGGCTCGCAAGAAGAAGCATTTTTAATGATCAATAATGGAATGGATGGAGCCGCCAAAAGTCCAATGCACTGGCGCGGAAGCAACATGTGCCTGTTTTAGATTCGCTTTAAAGCAACCAAGCAGCTCTGGCATTAGGTATGCGCGCTGGCGCGCGCACGAAGCGGGTTTAAAAGTGGCTTCGCCACCGGCTTTGCCGATCAGCGATGCCTCCGCGAGATGGCGTCCTGACATAGTCCGGTTTTTATTCCGACTCCGCGGTTTTTTATTTTTCAGGACTTTTGGCGTCGCCGTCGCCTTGCTTAAACTCTTAAATATTTGCTTTTTTTCAACAATAGGGGGTTGACAGAAACCGGTAAAAGGTATACCTTTCAAGTATAACAAATCATAAGGTACACCTTAATGGCAAAAGCCAGCAATAATTGCTTGTGGGAAAAAGTTGCTTCAGAACTGGTTACGCATATAGAAAAGAGCAACCTGAAGCCTGGCTCCAAATTTTTTTCCGCTGATGAAGTGTCAGAGCGCTTCAATGTAAGCAATATAACCAGCCGCAGAGCCTTGTCAGAGCTCGCGAATATGAATTTGATAGAAAAATCAAGAGGGCGCGGGTGCGTTGTCAAAGAAAAACATGCGATTGAAACAATTTTCATCTTAGGAAATGATGAGATAAAACAACCAATTTCTCTTCAATCTTTTGTATATAGCGAACTATATAAGGGAATCCTTAACGAATGCCGCAGGCACAATATAAACACAAAGGTCATCTCGACGCAGCTTTTCAACAATTTCCCGGAAAACACAAGGATGGATTTGATATTAATGCAAAACTTCCCGACACATCTGCCGGAAATAACAAAACGCTTAAGCCATGACGCAAATATCAACTGCGTATGCTGTCATGCCTTAAATCCCATAGAAGGGATTGGAACAGTGCGTTCCGACTTGGGGAAAGGCGCCTATGACGCTGTTTCACACATGATAAAAAATGGACACAAGCGCGTAGCTCTCATTGGAATAGGCACTACAGGTTGGAGCGCAAGCAGATTCGACGGCTATTATCAAGCGCTGAAAGACAACAAAATAGATTTTGACGCAAATATTGTGGAAACAGCGGCAATGGATGAGCGTTCGCATTTTGACGCCATCGATAAACTTATGCGAAAGGAAGAGCCTCCAACCGCAATATTTGCCCTTTCCGACGCCAACGCGCTGTTTGTGCTGGAATACTGCCAGCAGAATGGCCTGAAGACGCCGGACGATCTTGCGCTGATAGGCTTTGACAATACACCGGAAAGCGCGCTGGCAAATCCGTCATTGACAACCGTTGACGCAATGTTGGAAGAAGAAGGAAAAGAGGCCGTTCGCCTCCTTATGCTGAATCTGCCTAAAAACAACATTAAGGACATAACATTAAAACCTGAATTAATAGTAAGGAAAAGCGCATGAAAAATAAAAATAGCACATCTATATTTTTTACGCTCATCGAACTCCTCGTTGTAATTGCCATCATCGGCATCCTGGCCAGCATGTTGCTTCCGGCATTGAAGAACGCGCGCGACAAGGCAAAGTCAATCAACTGCTTAAGCAATGAAAAACAACTAGGACTTGCATTTGCGTCCTATGCAACCGACTACGATGGCTGGATGAAAAAGGTATGGACCGACGGCACAGGCAACACTACAGGCTATTTCTGGCACAGAGAACTGCAGACTCAAGGCTATATTGGAAAAGCATGCGCCTCCTACCAAGACGTGATTCAGGACAAGACCGGCCCGTTCATATGCCCTTTAGATAAAAATCCATATAAATATGACAATCAATGGGGTGTAACAGATTATATCAGTTACGGAATAAATATGAATGTTGGCGGTCATCCTTATCGGATAGATGCCGCTTATGGGGAAGACTGGCAGAGATTTAGCCAAATAGCAAGATATAAATCTCCTTCCGAGGCAACCATTCTTGCCGACTGCGTACAGGGCTATTATTATCCTCACGCAAACAAAGATGATTTTGCTTTTGATTTGGACACTCCACAATACAGAATTCCTGCCCGACACTCAAAAGGAGCCAATTTTTTATATGCCGACCTTCACGCAGGATGGCGCAAAGCCCCATTCGGGAATTCTGGCGTGACAAGCGAATTTTTAAAATCTAAAAAATATCCATAAAAAACACATAACGAAAGGAAATCTGCATGAAAATCGACCAGAGAATTGTGCGAAAAATTCTGACAGCTTTTATTTGCGGAGCATTCTGCATGATAACAGCCCAAGCCGAAGACCTGTCAGCTTTATTTAAGTCGGAAGCAAAATGGCACAAAGGATATCAAACGGGAAAATTGGAAATTAAAAACCTTGAAAAAGCCATGGCCAATATCCCCGGCATCCAGATAATAGGCGAGCCTTCCCAAAAGAATCAAACATTTGCCTGCATTACGCATAGTTTCAAAAAAAGCAAAAGCTGGGCTGGCGTAAAAAGTATAATGCTTTTCGCCAAAGCCGACAAAAAAATACACTTAAAACTGAACATTGCCTGTGAAGGCGGAAGCCTGGACACTGGCTGGCTCAAAAAAACAACTTCCGCCGCTTTCGCAAGATTCGATATGCCTCTGGAAAAGATGAAGAAAAAAGGCTCTCCTGATCTCACAAAGGTCAAGGCTGTCACAATAGGCTTCGGTTTGTGGGGATTCGACACCAGCAAGGAGGGATTTTCCATAACTCTGACAAAGTTTGAAACTATGGACACGGCCAACGCCTATGTAATCCCCCGCCCCACCGAGGGCGTTTCCATTGACGGAGGCTACAAGGACGACTGGGGCTTTGAAGACAACCTCTACAACTGGACACCGCCTGATTATCTTTATATGAACGACTCAGCCCAGCTTATTCCAGGAAGCGGAGAATGGCAAGGCCCCGAGCAACTTTCGGGTCGCTTTGCGTTCATGATGGATGATAAAAATCTATATTTCCTGGGGCTTGTAACAGACCCCGCGCCCTTCGAAGGCAACAACCCGTCTGAAGTATGGAAAAATGACACAATCGAATTGTTTATTGCTCCAAAAGCAAGCAGCAATCTTCTGCGCCTAGGCCAAAAAATGAGAGAGGCAAAAGGAGTCCAAGTCATCTTTGACTGCGGCGAGAACCATAACAACGCCCTTGCATTGGTGCAAGGGAAAAAAAAATCTGATTCCGGCATAAAATATAAAGTAATCCCTGAAAACTGGCTGATAAACGGCAAACAAACAAAAGGCTACATTCTTGAAGCCGCCATTCCACTAAAACTCTTCCCTGAATTCACAAAAAAACGCGGAGCTATGATGGGATACTCCATCAAGCTCAATGACATTTCCGGCGCGTCTCTTATAGCCACCCCCGAAAACCTAAAGCCGCATGGCAATGTAAAAAACTTTAAAAAAGCTTACATAGAAATCGTTTCAAAAGACGGCGACAGCAAAATAAAATTTGCAGCCCCGGCAAAAGATGTTTTCTGGCCGGAAAAGTACACAAAAGGCTCCGATGAAATCCGTATCTGGGACATGTCCAAAGCTTCCAGAAAAAAAGAAAGCGCAACATCCGAACGCCTATATCTGAATACCCTGTGGGCCGTGCAAGGCGTGGATGACAGCAGCATTGCGCCAAACCCGAAAAACTGGCATTATATGCCACTGCCCCTTGGCATAGGATGGTACACCCCTGTCTTTGAAATCAGCAAAAAAAACAAAGAAAAACTTTCTCCCAGAGAAGTGGGCTACGGCAAAATCGGAAAGAAGAAGAAACCTTTCTTCTGGTACGAGCGTTTGTTCAAGCCGGACACCAATTTTAAAGGCAAAGAAATATATCTGACAATTGACTATGTGGTCAAAGAAGCAAGCGTTTATCTAAACAAAGAATTTATAGGCATAATCACGCCAGCCGACACCACTCTCGACATAACCAGCAAGCTGAAATTCGGAGAAGAAAACCGTTTGGATTTGTTGCTGTATACCAATGTCAATCCCGGGATAACTGTGCGCAACGGCCTTAGCGGAATAACTGGCGACATTTACCTGGAAGCATACAGCCACAAGCCTGCAATAAATGACCTTTGGGTAAAAAAAGCCAGCGGAATGAACGGCAGCTTTAATATGGTTATCGAAACAAAGCCATCGGAAAAGCCAATAGAATTAAAACTGCAGATACTGGACAAGGCTGGCAAAATTCTGGCCAAGTCAGAAAGCAAAGTGGCCCCTTCTGCCAAAATATCAAAAACAAACATCACAGGCGAATGCAAAGATTTTAAGCCATGGTCGCCAGAAAAGCCGAACCTCTTTTTTGCCCGCCTTCAAGCTTACGAAGATGGAAAGCTCATTGAAGAAACCCAAAAACGCTTTGGATTCAGAACGTTCGAAATCAAAGACGGACATTTTCTGTTGAATGGAAAAATCCTGCGCCTACGCGTTGGGTTCGAAGCAAACCCATCAAGAGTTATGGAACCCAATCGCCTGAAGATGCTAAAAAAATACGGACACAACACACTTTTCATGCACGCCAGCTGCTCGGGACACAATGAGCCGCGTTTTGACATGCTCGACGAAGCGGGCTTTATAACATTTGCGGCAACGGACAAGGCTTGGGAAAACAAAATGACAGTGGCGGAAATCCGCAAATATCGCAGCCATCCATCGATAATTGGATACGTCAGCGATTCGTTCGGCCAGCTTGACGTAAACGGCTTCATTCATAATCCCTTTAGCGTAAGCGACACATATTACCCGGAAAGCGCTGAGGCTCTAACGCTCTACAAGTTTCTGAGGGGAAGAAGCGACTTGTTTAAATCCGCAGACCCGACTCGTCCCTATATCCCGCAGGGAACCGGCAACTTTGAAGGCGCGTTTAGAAATATTCACCATTATCCCTGCTATGACGTAAACATGCTTGACCGCATGATGTATTTCGAGCCATGGTCCAAAAGGGAAAATCCGCTTTGCCCCATGTATGCCTTTGAATGCGCAATTATCCCTCTCCACTCGGTTGATTCGACTCACCCAGAACACAAATATCCAGTGGAAGAAGGCCGCATGGTAAAGCGCATGCTAACCTATGAAGACGCGTCAAGATATCTTGGCGCAAAAGCTTTTGACGGCTGGCGCGAGTGGGACAAATTCTTCGCAAAAAACACCCTGCGCGGATTCCGCACATGCGGTCTGGACGGATTCACCCCTTGGACGGATGACGATATATTCCTTGCCCCATGCAACAGCAAAAAATCCATGGACATAAAAGATAATCGCAAGCTGTCCTATAAATATTTTATGCTCCCATTTAACGCCGAAAATATGGACAAAACATGGATGCGCATGAGCAGTTGGTATTACCGTCTTCGCGGCATGGCGCGCTGGCAATGGCCGGCAGAATACGGACAAGGCCCCCTGAAGGAAAAGAGCTCCAGATTCACCTCCATATACGAAAATGAAATGCAGCCGTTGTTTGCCTACATAGGTGGAGAAAAAGGAGAAGTTTTCTCGCTAGCACACAACTACGCGTCAGAAGAAAAAATCAACAAACAGATAGTTGGCGTCAACGACACTGAAAGCGATTTTGATGGAAAATTCAAGGTCACATTTTCGCTTAATGGCAAAGATGAAACAAAAGAAATAAGCATAAAAATTCCTCAGGGACAAATAGTCAAAACAGCATTTGAGTTTGCGGCTCCAAGTGTTTCCGACAAAACATACGGAAGCTTAAAATTGGAATACACAAATCTGCAGGGGCAGAACAAAACAGACGAATTCAAGCTGGCAGTTTTCCCCAAAAAAGTCATTCAGCCATTGAAGCTTGACTGGAAACTGAAAACCGGCGCGGCGTGCGTGTCGGAAAAAGATTCCATCCTTAAAAAAGCGGGCATCCCGTTCCAGAATATTTCTCTGAACAAAAAAATCCCGCAAGACTTGGAGTTGCTTGTCATCGAAAGAAACGCCCTTGCAAAAAACACAAACGGCGCGTTTCTGAAGGAATACATCGATAACGGTGGACAAGTTCTGATTCTGGAACAAAACGATAAAAGCTTGCTTGACTGGCGCCTCAGGGAACGCAGGCTGGAAGCTGTTTTTATAGCCGACAGCAAGCACCCCATAACCAAAGGGCTTTCCGATGAGGACCTCGCATATTTCCGCGGCGCGTCCACAATTATCCCAAGGGAGAAGAGACCGACTAAATATTATCGCCACACGCAGTCTTCGGCCCTT
>CAZYVR010000133.1:0-13769 GCA_964651145.1 uncultured Victivallales bacterium
TATGTAACCGTAAATCCGATGTTCCCAGAAACACTGGAAGACTTGTCCTATCTTGACAATCCTAAATTTATAGGAGTAAAAATTCATCCAGACTATCATAGCTATGATTTCAAAAGCAGACAGGCTCAAATTTTTTTGGGAAAGGTGGCAGAAAAAACAAAACTGATGTTGTGTCACGTATCATGCATGCCAGGAACAGGTTTCGCGGATGCAGAGGCCGTGGCGCAATTTGCATCTGAACACCCAGACACAAATTTTGTGATGGCTCACCTTGCTGGAATTTTCCAGAACAGCCTTTACCCATATTTCCCCAATCTGAGAGGACTTGAAATTGTCAACGGATTTGGTTGCAACAATATTTATGTGGATACAGCTCACTTCCTCATGTATGTCTATCCGGGAGTTATGGAGAAGATGGTGGAGCTTGTTGGTTCTGATCATATTGTTTTTGGGACAGACTGTCCGCTTCAAGGCGCGCTGCAGATGAAATTTGCAATTGAAGTCATTCAAAATCTCAACATTCCCGCATCGGAAAAAGAAAAGATGCTCTCAGGCAATGCCATACATTTGATAAATAAAGGAAAATAAAATGCAAAAAGGCGGGTCAAAAACATGGTATTTTCCCGATGGATATCTGCCGGAAAAAATGCAGGACAGTGGAATGGAAGCGCATGAATCTTTGATGCTTTTGAACACTGAAGACTCAGAGGCAAACGTTAAAATTGACATTTATTATTCTGACAGAGAGCCGATCAAGGATATTTCATTGAAGGTTCCATCGGAAAGAATCATAGCTTTGAGAACAGACAAGCCTGACGAAATAGGAGCAACAATACCGATTCTGACACAGTATGCATTGCGGATAAGTTCAGATAAGAATATCGTAGCTCAATTCGGCAGACTCGATACAACTCAAACCAACATGGCCTATTACGGGTGCATGGGATATAACGAATAAAAAAGGAAATTGAAAATGACAAAATTAAAAGACAACTTCTGGCTATGGGGACAGAATCCAGGAAGCCACCATGTGAATTTAATGGGCAACAATTCCTACAAGCTTCCAGGCAAAAACCGAATGGATTCAAAAGAAGGATGTGAATGCTTGGGAATAGATAAATGCTGCAGAGTTACAATGGCCGCTGGCCCATTTCCTCCATTTGATGAAGAGGCCGAAAAAATAAAGGATATAAAAGAGGTTGTATGGTCAGCGATTGGAGCAGGCGGAGTCAAGCAGCACAATGATGACAAAAGTGACTTGGATGAAGTTCTCAAGATGGCGGAAATTTATCCCAATGTGTCAGGAGCTGCTCTCGACGACTTTTTTTCCTCAGTAGAATTTGCCGATAAACAACTTGCCAGGCATTCTATCGAGAGCATAACAAATATGCGTGATCGCTTGCATGGCTTCGAGAAGCGCAAGCTTGATTTATGGATGGTCTGGTACACTTATCAACTCGATTACAAGGTTCAGGATTATATTGACTTGTGCGATGTGATTACTTTGTGGACATGGAAAGGCAGCGACTTGCCGAACCTTGACAAAAACATGGAGAAGTTTTTGAATCAGACTCCCCAAAAGAGGCGTTTGGCTGGATGCTATATGTGGAATTACGGCGAGCAAAAACCTTTGACTGTTGATGACATGAAGTTCCAATGCGACAAATATTACGATTGGATCAAGAAAGGTTGGATAGAGGGGATTGTGTTCTGCTCAAATTGCATTTGCGATATCGGACTGGACACTGTAGAATGGACTAAGAACTGGATTGCCGAAATCGGTGACGAAGAAATATAATAATAAAGAAAGGCAGGAGCATGGCTTTCAAAAAACGAATAGGCTTTACACTCATTGAATTGCTCGTTGTAATAGCAATAATAGCAATTCTAGCGAGTATGCTCTTGCCTGCATTAAAAAATGCAAGAGAGTCCGCAAAAAAGATTGACTGTTCCAACAGGCTAAAGAATATGGGCTCAGCATTTTTTATGTATTCAATTGATTGGGAGGGATATCTGCCCGCAACAGCGCCTGACGGTAAATCATACAACGGTTGGTGGATAGCTCTAGGTAAATACCTTGGATACAAAAACTGGGAAACCGGAACTTATCCCTGCGGTTGCTTTGATCAAACGCTGTTTTGGTGCCCTTCAGCCGATCAAGACGCCACGCCAATAAATGCAACATTATTTGCGGGCATAAGAGGCTACGGCCGGGGACGATATATCACAGCGCCTACTTCAAGGAGTTATCTTGATATTAACGATGAATATCAGAATATCACAAAAGCAAATAATCCGTCTTTGAGAATCCTCGCTGGAGATTCGCCTGGATATGATTTTGGGGGGTATTGGGATTTTGACAATAATTCTGACGGATACAAATTCATAAGACATATGAACGGAATAAACATCCTTTATCTAGATGGACATACAAATTTTATGCCCGAAAAGACACTAATACAGAAAGTAAATAGCAGAACACTTTTTGGTGAATAAATAGATTTAAAAGAAAATAATAAGGAGAATGATGAAGTTTATCAATTTGACTATGCTGGCATGCGCGGTTTGCCTTTCGTCTTGTATTTCTGAAAATAAATTAAAGTTGTCAGCGCCAGAAGCCCCTTTTAAGAAAACAATGGAAGAACAGGAAACTGAAACCTTAAAGCCCATCGCAAAAGGGAACAGCATAATTTTCGGCAACAAAAAGCTGGATATTTCATCTAATGGCCGGATGAAGCTTTATGCTGATGGGCGCTTGCTTGCTGACATTAATTATTACTTCCGCTTAACTGAAAAGGATAAAAAGACAAAGCATTGGTTTAAACCAGGATCTGAACGTTTATGGCGGAATAATAAGACTTTTTTCGACGCATCAAAATCAAACTTTACTCACAAAGGAAACACCTTTGCTTATAAAGGCATAATTCCAATGACCGGCGGCGAAGGTTGGTTTAAGCAAACTGTGACCTTAGAGGACAACGGTTTAATTGAAATCCGGCAAAAATGGGGAATAACTGGAACACCGGAAGAAGAGCTTGTCTCTAGCGCATCCTGGATATCAATGCCCCAAATATCAACTGCTGGAGGGAGCATAATTGTAAACGGCAAGAAATTCCCCATTCCCCAAAAAACAAAGTACGGATTTATTTCTTTATGGAAGCCCAAAAACTTTGTAATTACAGTGTTGCCTGAAAGCAAAGCAAAGAGCTTTAAAATAGACACTAAGGTATGCAAAGAACTCATCGCTTGGCAGCATCCAGACGGCAAAACTGTCCTTAGGATTTATGACAATAAAAAGCTGAAAGAGACAGCTTATAATCTGGACTTGAGAGAAGGCTTAAAAGCGGGAGGAGTAAGCCCTGTTTTTGCGGGAATAGATTTCAAGGCAATAGAAAATATGGAGCTTCCCGATTATGGCAGCTCAAAAAACTTGATGTTGAATCCGTCTTTTGAAAAGGGATTTTTAAACCTGTTTTGCAAAGGCTCATACATGGGGCGCATGTATGGCGAAAAGGTTTGGACTTCAAAGCCTTATGAAATAGACAATCAAGTTGCCAAGTTTGGAAATAACAGCCTCAAAATTAAGACGTTCTACAAGAAGTTTTCAGACAACAGAAGCCTCTCCTTTCCAGGAAGTCTTACAACCTGGGCTGTGCCTGTAAGCGCCGGAACTTATACCATGAGCTTTTACGCAAAAGGCAATCAGCCTGGAAAACAAAAAATCAAAATATGGCTTCCTAAAACGACCTGGGTCGGCAACATTCATACCTATCTAAAGAATGGCTTGACAAATATAATTCCAACTAATGATTGGAAGCGTTACTCTCTCACATTTAAAGCTCCTAAAAACATGCTCATTTGCGCAAACATAAGCGCTGTTTCGTCATCAGGAAAAGGATATGTTTGGCTGGACGGATTCCAGCTGGAGCCTGGGAGCAAAGCGACAGCTTTTGAATCACGCCCGGCGGAGGGGCAGCTTCTGACTTCAGATGAAAACAATTTTCTTCAAGTTGGCGATAAAATTAATGGACACTTGAAAATCACTGCGACTCCCAATGCTTTTGGCGCTGCAAAAGTCACGGTGAAAGATTTCTTTGAGCAAGAACTTTATTCAGGAAATTTCAAATTTAAATGCAATGACAAAGGCGTCGCAGATATTATGCTTCCTTTTGAGGGCAAATTCCCAAAGGGAGTTTTTGTGGCCAAAGTCGATTACAATTTTTCAGATGGCAAAAAGTGCCATGAATTCTTCAGATTTTCCATTATGGATTTTCTGGAGAACAAGCATCGCCTTAAAGATCTATTCTCAGACTCTTATGGAACTCCTGAAAAAAGATCTGATTTTCTTCAAGTACTGGATCGCTGGAAGAAAATAGGCATTGGATCAAAAGGCCATGTTAAGTACAGAGAAAAAGAAGTATGGGATACTTATCGCAAATTTGGCGTTGCTCCGCTTGACACATTTATGGTGTCCGATATAAGGCCCTACAAAAATGGAACAAGCAAACTTCTGGGCTTCGCATTGCTTCAGGATGGGATAGCAAATCGCGGAATGAAACCTGACGATCCTAGGATTCTGCTGCGTGATTATCATTTTGACGCCAATGGAGAACCCACGCCCGAATATTTGAACAAATTGAAGAATGCTGTTGCCGAAATAGCCAGAAAAAATCCCTGGGTTCCTATGTGGGCTTTCGGGGGAGAGTTCATTGCTCGCTTTCCGTATTCCTGGTGGTCAAAAGAAGGCACAGAAGAGCAGGCCATGGTCAATTACTCAAAGATTCTTAAAGCTTTTTGCGAAGGAATAAAAGAGGGAAACCCCAAAGCTAAAACATTTCAGGACGACCCTTGCAATATGCGCCCCGAAGGGGGCATTGCCGAGACAGGACAACTTTTGGCCGCCACAAATAAAATCAATTGTCCTAAATTTGATATGATAGGAATCCATCCCTACAGAAAAACCCCGGAGAGTCCGGATTTGGACGCAGACATAAAGCTTCTGCTTGATGTAATTGGGGAAAAAGGCTATGACAATACCCCCGTTTTCTTTCCTGAAGGAATGCATTACGGCCCTTATAATATCCCTCAGTGGGGCATTGAATCCGCTCGCTGGCTTCCTCCCGCATGCTGGTATGCCGGCCCATTGTCATACGATATGGGCTGGACGGAAAAAATTTCCGCCGCATGGCGCGCCCGCAGTTGGCTTGTCGCGTTGAAATATCAGGACAGAGTCAAGGCTTTTACTTCATCGTCAGATGTCAATAATTTTGATATGGATATGTATTTAACTCCATTTGCCTCTCAAAAAATACCCAATACACTCGGGCATATTCTTGGCGACGCATATTTCAAAAAAGACATCAGGTTCGCGCCATATATACGGTGCTATATTTTTGAAGATGCGCAAAAACGTCCAGTAGCCGCAGTCTGGTGCCACCATCCGCAATTAGACGCAGGAGTGATGGAAGCTCCAAGCGCTTCGGTTAATCTTTCGGGAGAAATGCCCAAAATATTTGACTTGATGGGCAACGAAAAAGTGCCGGAAACAGATGCCAATGGAAACATTTTATTTCCTGTTTCCTCTTTCCCAATATTTTTCCGAGGCAGCCCCAATACACTGCCGACATTTGTCAGAGCCTTTGATAATGCGGCTTTAGTGTCAGGAGTCGGAATGTCCCCAATGATAATTACAGGAAAACCCGTTAGCGTTGACAAGCTGGCAGTTAGCGTGAAAAACTTTCTTTCAAAGCCATTTAACGGGACAATTAAAACGGGCGACAAAGCCAGTTCACCTTTGCATGTGCCTGCCTCAGAAAAAACAGAAGTAATAGCTGAAATGCCAGAAAAATTGCGGGCGGACAAAATCGTAGGAGAATACCTTCCTGTTTTTATTCAGTCAGGAAAAAGCAAATTCAACAATGACATATCTTTCAGAGGTTTTGCGTGCAAAAAAGCAAAAGCGCCAATATCGATAGACGGAAAGATCGAGGATTGGAAGAACATTCCTGCAATTAATATTAATAATCGCCTGATGCGGAAAGACCTGAAAAAAATTTCAAATTCAGATTTCAGCGGCTGGTTTAAAAGCGCTTGGAATCAAAAAGGAATTTATCTTTGTGTAAAAATTACTGATGATAAATTTGTCCACGAGGAATTTGAGCAAACGGGCCGCCGATGGAATAACGACAGCCTGCAAATCTATTTCGACACTGTTTGCGACGCACGATCAAAGCAACAGCGCGGTTATGACCGGAACGACTATGACTATGCTGTATTCCCTAATGCAGACGCTCAAAGCTCAATTGTCTACCGCTTCCTAAGCCCTGACCCTCAGATAACGCTTGGCACACAAACGCCTCCAGACAAAACCATTGCCGAAGATATTCCATCAGCCTTTAAGCGCACAAAAGATGGATATGTCTACGAAGTGTTTTTCCCTGCTAAATACTTGCTGCCTGTAAAGCTAAAAAAAGGCTACTCCATTGGTTTTGGGATGTTTGTGAACGACCGGGACAATGGATCTAGAACGAAATCGGCTTTGACATTGGCGCCAGCAGGAAAAGGTTGCTATGCCAAGCCCCACCTCTGGCCAATAATGCTCCTTGCTGACTAGTTGTTTAGTTGCACTTAAAATTTAATAATAGCTCGGCATAGTATTTCAAAAAACTTTACTTGGAGAAATGCTATGCCGATAATAAAATATGTAGGGTCTGTCCGTAAAAGTGGATTTTGGGCTTGAGAGTTTTCAAGGCTCTTTGTTCGAGATGATACGGGGCAAATTCAAATTCAAGGCCGCTTTTGCTCAATATTTAGTCAACTGCGTCGAGGCTATCTGTCAAATCGCGATATTCTTTGTGATTTGTTCCGCGGCTAATTTGGAAAAGACTCGTTTGATAGGCTATATTTTTCATTGAGAGAGATGCTGTGTGACATTCTATTTATAGATTTTGAAAAATATCGTAGATGGTGGGGGAAATAAAAAAAGATAAAATGGTAGAATATTTGAGGTTTATATGTCAGGTTTCCGACGAGCACTTATCAAAGGATATAATTAATAACTCAAATGTGATCTATACAAATAATGAAGTAAGCAAGCTCATTAGAAGGCTTAAAAAAACAAAAAAGAACAGACCGCTTATTCAGGCATTGCATAAAAGCAAAATCAATATTGCAGAAGACAAGAAAATATTTTTATACTCAATTGTCTTTTTTATTTTATTTGGATGGTTATGGGGGCTTTTTTTAACTCAAGAAAAAGCTAGACAAAAATCAGAAAAATTAAAAGAGGAAATAAAAGAATTTAAAGCAAAAATTATTAAAATTGTCTTGAAAATTGAATAATAATAACTTCATACCTGTTCTGCACCAAACTCCTCACCAACCAACATGGCGAAATGGCATACGCGCTAGCCGAGAAATCCACATAGACATTATTAAAACAGTATAGGGAAAGAAAATATGCTGATTTATTTAGGCTCTTATTTTGAACTTGGAATTGACAAAGCATGAAATAACCCTTATTATATTGCTTATAAGGGTTAACATCAAAGAGAGTCTTTGGGTTATGAATACACAAAAAGTAAAAAAGTGGCTGGCTTTCACACTCATCGAATTGCTCGTTGTAATCGCTATTATAGCAATTCTCGCAAGCATGCTCTTGCCTGCGCTAAGACAAGCCAAAGAAACCGCAAAGGGAATATCCTGCGGAAACAACTTAAAACAAATAAACTTAGCCTTACTAAATTACAGCGGCGACTATGAAGGATACATTCCATACGCCTACGATAAAGTTAACACTAATTTTGGTGGGTTATGCACTTCGAAGTCTCCAGGATGGTATATCAGGGTAGCTCCATATATGAATATTTCAGTCTTCGATTTCTGGAGGCTTGGCGACACTGCGTCAGGGCTTAGCTCTGCTTGTGTAATAACTTGCCCTTCAAAGACTGATGTAGTTTATCCCAATACTCGCCCTGTTACATACTCCCCAACATCTCACTCATCTAAGTACGCTCCGGAAAGCGGAAGCGACATACTGCAGGGAAAACTGTTTCAAATAAGAAAGCCTTCCGAAAAAATATGGCTCCTTGACACAAAAACGGATCATTCTCCCAATGAATATGTAATTGCCTTAATCGATGACCCAGGTAATGATTTTGGAGGTTTTTCCGCTTGCCATCTAAATAAAGCCAACATGCTCTATTTCGATGGTCACTTAGGGAAAATGACTCACAACGAAGCTATGAATGAAGAACCTAGGGCGGGTTACTGGACCGGTCCTTTCTGGAAGCCTTTTGATAACTAATAATTAGAACATTAAAAATAAGGAAAACTCTTATGAATCTGAATTATATCTTGGCCGCGAGCCTTTTTTTATCCATAGGATGCGCCTCCCAATTGACGGTTCCCTCTCAAAAAAACGCTGAAGCTCTCATATTTCAGGCCAAGCCAGCAATAGAAAAATGGAAGGTGATCAGTCCACGAAAAACAACCATGGTAAAGCAAGCCGGAGAAGTCCTTGAAATATACAAAACAGGCAAAGATATAAACTGGAACGGCATACAGTCTCCAGCTATTAATATTGCAATTTACCGAGGAATGCCCGTTGTTGCATCTTTTGACGCAAAACTAAAAGATATAAAAAGTTATGGCTCCAAAAGCTTTCATTGTTTTGTCGCGGCAATTGAGTTCTTCAACAATAAAGAAACAAAGGCAATCTCACGAAAAAGTTTGCTCTTCAAAGCGCCTGCAAATAATTGGGAGAACAGCGCCCTAAAAGCAGATGTGCCCCAAAATGCCGACACGATGAAGTTGAAATTCACTTTCGGCAAGTCAACCGGGATGGCCCAAATTAAAGACATAAAAGTGATTCATCCTGTGTTCTCGGTAAAAAGCGAATATTCAAAAATATTTAAAAACAGCCTGATTGTCCAAAAAACAAATTCTTCAGAGGCAAAGAACAGCATTCTCACAATAAGTAAAAAAGGAAAGATTCAGGCGACAAACCAAGTCACATTTGACGAAAAAGGAATGGATTTCAACATATCCGTACATGATGATAAGTTTTTCCAAATATACGAAAAGTTTCACATCTGGAAAGGCGACAGTATCCAAATGGCCTTTGATCCTGAATATGACAGAACAGAAGCGCCCAATGACGACGACTATGAACTTGGCTTCGCTCTCGTAAAAAACAAACCTTTTATTTATCCCTACAGGACTTACCAGGAAAAGACTTTCAGCGGTTATAGAATATCTTCTGATTTTCTAAAACGACCCAACTCTTATATCTATAAGATAAATATTCCCTGGGGAGTGATTCAGCCGCTGAATTATAACAATGTCAAAGCAATTGGCTACGCATTTGCCGTAAATGACAATGACGGAAAAGGGAGAAAAGCTTATGAATGGAGTTCTGGTGTAACTAGTGAAAAAGCGCCCCATAAATATGGAGTTCTAATTTTTGACAAGGAAGAGCGGAAAATAGGAGCTGAATTGTTTACGGAAAAAACACAGCTTGATTTTTTTGACGGAGAAGCAGTAAACTTTTCAATTATGGCTCCATGTCTTTCTGATAAATATCGTAAGCTTCTCTGCTCTGTAACCCTTGAAGGAAAAAGAAAAATTGAATATCAGAATAGCTTCAATCTTAGCAAGGGAGAAAACAGATTTAATTTCTCCTTCAATTCCAACGAAATGAATCTGGGAGAAAACACGCTGATTGTTTCTGTTTTTGCCTATCCTGGAGGAATAAAATTACTTGACAGGACTATCCGGCTAAAACGCGCGTCTCTTGATAAAGTCCTCTCGCAAATCGAATCATTCAAAAAGAACATAAATAAAAACATGGCGCAGCTTGAATCAATATTGGAACAATACAAAAATAAAAATAAAAAGCCCAGAGAGATTCTTGCGAGTCTGGGCGTTGCAAAAGTATTCCTACCCTGCATTAAAACAGATTTGAAGAATAAGCGGTATGGCTTTGCATTTCAGGAGGCAAAAGAAACAAACGCCATCATCAAACAGGCATTGCAAAGAATAAATGATGGAGAGTTTGTCTTAAGCGCAGCAAAAACCGTTGTCCCAATTCAAATAAAAGACGGCTCATTTTTCAATAGTAAGAACGAAGCTGTATTCCTTTATGGCGCGTACGGCTCTCAACCCATAACAATTCTAAAAGACTTGAGCTTTAACACTAAGCGGTTAGGTTGGCCGGCGTTGAACGTTATGTTTAAAGACAAATCCCTCAAACTCGAGCTGGGTGGAAAAAACTGGATTGACTATGTCATATCTTCAGCCACGGAAGCGAGAAAAAACAATTTAATATGCTCCGCCGATCCTATCAGTCCGGTTGAAAAACGCATTCCGAAGTATTTCAAAAAACTGCACCCTGAAGCTTTTGTGTCAGGCAATCATTTTCTAGCTCTTGATCCTGATCATCCTGAATTTATAAGAGTTTGGAATAAATATGCTGAAGTTCTTTTCGATGAATTGAGAAAGGCCGGAGTTCGAAAAGATTTCTTTTGCATAGACATGCATCGCGAGCCGGGATTTTCCAGTATTACTGATTATACCATGAAAAAATTTCGCCCCTTTTTAAAAAAACGATATGCCAGCATAGATATGCTGAATAAATACTGGAAATCTGATTTCAAATCCTTTGAGGAAATAAAAGAGCCTAAGAAATACTTTGCGGACAGCAAAGTGGCCTATTATGACTGGTGCGTTTTCAACAACAAACGTTTTACAAATCACTTCAGACGCATGGATACATTCATCAACCCACCTAATGAAAAAGAGAAATTTCCTGTATGCGCCACATTCATGAATGGAATACACTGGCGCGACAAAAACCATTACAACACTGGATATGACAGAGAGCGGCTAATGGAAGTTACAACGGTTAATGGTTGCGACACTAGAATATATCCGGAAGCCGATAAAGACTTCGCCTTGTACTGGCAAAACCAATCCATGTGTTTTGACTTTCAGAAATCTCTGGCACCGAAACAGCCTATATTCGATGCTGAATGGCACTCAGTGCAGACAATAGGACACAATCACCAAAATATTCCTCAGAAATATATGCGTTGTGTTCTTAGGTTGGCGACATGGCACGGTATGAATGCTTGCCATATATGGTGTTTTATTTACAAGAGAAACCAGGGAAATACTGGTAAATATTTAAAGGGTAATCTACATACACAGCCACTTCAATTAGAAGCATATTCACAGGAGAGCATAAAAATCGAACAGGAAATGGAGAGAATACTGCCTTTCTATAATGAAGAAAGACCTATTGGCATTTATTATTCGCTGTCATCAGCAATTTTTGACAGTGTTGAATATCTTAACGTATTGAAGAACATTTATAAGGCATTTTATTTTCATGATGTCAACCTATCTTTTGTAACGGAAAAGATGTTAAAAACCGGAGATATAAAAACAAAAGGCTTGAAGCTTTTGATTTTCCCCAATGCCAGATACTGTGATCTGGAAACGCTTGACGCCCTTCAAAAACTAGAAAAGCAGGGAGTCAATATTCTTTTTATAGGAGAAGAAAATCTTTCGAGAAACACGCTTGATGAAAAAAACAGAAAAGGTATATTGGAGAATAAAAGCGTATGGCCCATAGCATCCGACTGGAAAAAATACATGGAAAAATCTTCCAGAATAATAGAAGAAGCCGGAATAAAAAGAGAATACAAAATCCAAATGAAAAGCAAGGATAAATTAAAAACAGTCGAAGCGCGATTTGCGGAACACAAAGGAAAAAGCATTGGCTATGCTATTAACTTGGGAAATACCGCAAGAACATTTTCTATCATTTCTCTTGTTGACAACCAAAGACGCTTAGTCAAAAACATCTCCACAAACGAAACTCACAAAGACATAAAACTCAACCCCATGGAATATATAAGTTTCGATATTATTGAAAGCAACAGCCAGCCATGATAAAAAACCGAAAAACAACCAAAAGATTATTTTCCGCGGTCGCGGACGAAATAAGAAAAGACATATCAGCCAACAATTTTGAAGAGGAAATCATATCTGAAAAAATTATTATGGAGAGGTACGGCGTATCCAGAAACACCGCCCTTAAGAGCCTGGTAGTCCTTGAAGGCATGGGATGGGTGATGCGCTATCCCGGTAAAGGAACTGTCATTGTTAAGAAGAAAAACGCCCTGAAAAATACAGTGAACGTTCTGATGAGGACAGAGACAATTGGTGATGACCTTTTTCATCAGAAATCATGGACCGCCGCAAAAATCCTCAACACAATGAGTCGGGAAGCAAAAAGCAACAATGTGAATATGAGAATCATCTTTTTGAATTCGGATGACTCAACGAAAGAAAAGCTTGACTCAATGCTTTCTCTGGGGGCGAACAATGCTTTTGTAGGTCTTTTTGCCCCGCACCTGAAAGAACTAATTCCAGGCCTGCTTGAAAACAAGATACCATATATAGCGAGAACTTATCCCCACGGAGATTTTAATCAAATAAGCGCTGAAACAAAAAACAGCACTAAAAAAGCCATAAAATATCTTATAAACACCTACAACGCAAAGAAGATTTTATTCATACATCCAGGTCAAGGTTTTGACACGCATATTAAAGGGCGCTATGAAGGCTATATCGAAGCATTGAAAGAATTCAATATTCCATATGATGAAAAAATGATTTTCACCCTTAAGCCGTATGATTCTAAAGAAATAATGAACGCAAAAATTAAAATAAAAAAACTTTTGCCAGACATAGATGCCATTTTCTCTTGCAATGGGTCATCTGGACTTGAAGCATATAAAACCCTGCTGGAACTTGGTCTGAGAATGCCGGACGATATCCCTCTGCTTGTATATGACGATTTTGATGAATTCGATAAATTGACTCCGGCTATTTCTGCGATAAGAAGCAACTATGACGAAATTGGCAGAAAAATAATTGAACAATGTTGCGACATGATAAATAACGGCTTTCGAAACGACATTAGTTTAACTGTAAACGGCAGACTAATGCTAAGAGACACAGCTTAAAATGGACTTCTGCCGCGAGAATTCCCTCATCAATCCAAACAAAGTGGCGAAATTGGCTGGCGCGCTAGCCGAGAAATCCACATAGACATTATTTAGACAGTATCGGGGAAGAAAATATTTATTGCGGACGCCCGGCAGCGTTGGTACCGAAAATGGGAATTAAACCCACACTCCTATTTGCCTGACACTTGGAGAAATCAATAATGATTAGGATGCAGGGAGGGAGGCCCGAAAGCCTCCCGCAATCCCCTTTTGCATCTTTGTTGCAGGTGTTTGGCGATGAAGCTAGATTATTGTTGAATCCGAAAATTATCAACTGTTTTTATCGAAATAAGTAGAGTTTTTATATTCTGCAACAGTCTAAGCATAAAAGATATAAGTAACAATAGACAACAGTCAACCACAGAGGCGCCTTAAAGCGAATATGACCGCTATTTTGATAAAATACGGCTGATGGTGTGGGATTGATTAAAGATACCTTTATTTTCGCTTTAAATAAAAAATCTTGAAAAATTATGAATATCATGGTAAATTGCGTAACAATGGGTTGGGCAAATGAACTAGACCTTCAGTGTTGAAAAATATATCATTTTTAGAATGACGACGGAGGGGGTATGAGAAAAATATCATTAGTGTTATATGTCATTATTATAGCAGGTGTATGCCAAGGAGAGGAACGAACTTGGACAAATAACAAGAAACAAAATATAAAAGCAGAATATGTTTCTTGTGATA
>CAZYVR010000134.1:0-13734 GCA_964651145.1 uncultured Victivallales bacterium
GGGGCCGGTTATTTCTTGTGTCAGCCTCACTGCGGAACAAAGCGCAGAAGAACCCTTTTTTCTTATTGGAGCAGGAGTTTTTTTGCCTCTGCTTATACTTATGAATGGATATTTTTCATTAGGATTGACGCAATCTATATTGTTAATAAGTTTGAGTTTAAGCCCATCTTTAAAACTATTGCCGATAACTTCTTTTTGTTCAATTCTCCCAACAAGTGCCATTTCAACAACACGCGAATCAAAGATTTCCCCGTCTTTTTTATTTTTCAACAAAACAGTCAGATCGTATACACCAGGCTTTTTTATATCGACCTTTAATTTCCCTTTGAAGAGCCCAGGCTTAACATCTTTTGCAAAAGAGCCTTTTTTAACTTCTTTGTCTCCATTGAGAGAGTCAGTTATTTTGTAGTCTATGTCATAATTTCCGACAAGACTTTTTCCGTAAATGCCTAAGTCTATTGATGACTCTTCCTTTTCTCTGAAAATAAAATGGCTTTTTCCGCAAGGTGTTGCTGTTATTCTCCCATAGTATGGTGGATTCAAAAAATACCCTTCTCCGTCAATCCCAAAGCGCCCTTTTACTTTGCCTAAAACCTTTACGGGCTTCCAAATTTCAGATTCTTTTTTTACGCTAAGAGTTTTATAGCATCCCTGCCATGATTTATCTGTTTGAAATCTATAAATTCTGCCCGCTTTGTCCTTGACCATTCCTTCCATAATCAGGGAATCAACAGGAGCATACCAGTTGTTGCGTTCCGCCTCAACAAGGATGATATTTTTGCCTTTGTTGAAATAGCTCCCCATATTTTTATATCTGTTTAACAACCCTTTCATGCCGGAGCCCTGCTCTTCGTGAACAACACTTTTCCCATTTATATACACTTTAAAAACGGGAGCCGTGTTTACGCAAAAAGCGGCATCCGAAATATCGTCTTTTATGTCAATAACTTTTTTGAAAGTTCTGATTGTAACCGGAGTATAAACGCTGACATAATCTATCTCGACATGATTATTGGGCTGGAGAGTTTTAAGACCTAATGAAACAAAGGTAAAACGTGAATCCATGAGCAGAAGATCCACTTCCTGCCATTTGGTTCCCTTCAAAGAAAATTTCCTTTTTGGCCCCCATCTCAAATTGCCGCCAAACCACCTCATGGAAGCTATCCAGTCGGATTTTTCCAAAGATTGTTTTATTCGCATTTTTAAACGTATAGGAGCCCAATGACTACTCCAATGCAGACCTATTGCTTCTTCTCCAAATTCCGGTTTATTGCGATAATGATCACCCCAGAAAATTTCGGAATCTTCCTCTGTAATAAAGGTGAGAATGCTACCTTTCAGCTTCAAGTCCTTGACTTTCATCTTGCCTTTTATTCCGTCAAGAGTCCCACTGGTAAAGTCCCATTTTCTCCCATACGTTCTTTTTGCGTAATCATCTATAAAAACAGGAGGTTTTCCAGAGACAGCTATTCTTTCAGCCAACCATCGGTTGCGTTCAGGATGAAATGATACAAGTTTCTTTTTATTTTTTTCCTGATCAGACTTTATTTTTTTCTGTGTAAGCTCCCTCGCATTCAAAAAACTATATCCTAAAATAAGTATCAAAAAAATTATTGTTTTTCTCATCTTGTTCATTTCTCCTTTTTAAAGTATCATTTTCTTTTTTTAATTTCAATTATTTTAAAATCCCAGGCGGGTATTTCCAGTTGAAGAATAATTTTGCCGGAATCGTCATAGATATATTGACATGACTTTTCAGTCCAAATTTCACGAGCCGATGCACGCCCAAAATCATCCAGAACCGTTGCTGTTCCTTTCCAAAGTTGCCCGGAGTTATTGAAAAAGCTCACCCATATTCCATCCTCTGTATCATTTACTATCCATTCTAATTGAGGCCCATTTATCTCAAGAGAAAGTACTGGTCTGATAAATTCATCAATTGCTTCCTTACATGCTTCCGCCCAGGAAAGATCTAACGCATCAACCAGTTGCCATTCGGGCACGGTTGTAAGCCAGACTTCGCCTTTTCCAAACTTACGACGCGTAAGGAGTGGATTACCACTCTCACCAAAAAATCCTGCTTCAATAAGAGTTTCAGCGTCTTCTATTTCCATCTTTTCATATTCATAATGCCCTTCGGTAAAAAGGCGACCAGTAAGAAGTGAATGCGAATGATATTCACACTCTCCACGTTCATTTTTAAGCTTCACTCCCAAAAAGTCTGAATCATGTACATCAGCACTTGAAGCATTAAGAAGTACGCGCCCGCCTTTTTTTACATAATCATGAAGCTTTTCCTTTAAGTCTTTATCTAATTTTATACTTCCCAGAAGAATAACTGCTTTGTATTTGCTTAGTGCTTCAGAAGGCGCGTTATCAACTAAAACATCAAAGCTGTCACCCCAAGTTGTTTGAGTCAAAAATCCCCGTTCAAGCTCACGTTGGTCAAGTCCTTCATGAAGTGTTTTATGAAATGAATGAGCGTAATCCTTCATCCCTTTTAAGCCGGGTTTTATCCATGGTTTCTGATTTTTCCACGAACCGTTTGGTGCCCATTTGCTTTCATCAAAAGAAAAACCGTTTGTTTCATTGCATTTAGGAAAAGCCAAACGCATAAAGCCCTCTATTGCATTATTGTCACGATCATTTGGAAGCTTGCGCCAAAACAAGCGTGGTTGATTTCTAGCCGAAGGAGTGTACCCGTGGTCTTGCGCCATAAGCAATGCCACCGGAGCTCTGGACTTGCCACGCTTTGGATGATTTCTCAAAGCAAAATCGGCAAAATCTTTTGCTATCTCCCCCTGTGGCGAAAGCTCAAGTACATGATTTTCATCACGGGTAAAAAAACCTGTATCCGAAGATTGAAAAAGAAAGGAACGCGCCCCGGAAAGATAACTGACAAGCCAGGTTCTCAACATATAGTTTTCAGAAAAACCGGAAAAACGACGGCGGGAATAATCATAAACCATCGGGACATCATCGCCCTGGCAAGAGAATGGAGCCGCATCATAAATCCAGGACTTTCCATATTGTCGAGCAGCGCCACGGATAAAGGCAATTGTTATTTGATGATTGTTCCCCACATTCCCTTCCGGCCACACAGCCTCCGCACCTAATGAATACATCAAATGCGGACTGAAAGTCTGACAACATAAATTGACCATGTTCAAATCTTCAGGCTTGATTCCTCTTTCCTTCATATAAACAAATGGAGACATATTCAGCCCATTGGCAGGATCAACGGCAGGCGGATTCCCCAAATCACGCCAGTCAATTTCAGGCTTGGGCGGCACAGAATCAAAATATTCATTAGTGGCAAGATAAGAACGCAGTTTTTCAAAAGTTTCACTGCGATTATTTACATCTATTTCCCATGGAATCCAAGGATGATTATCTGTTTCAGCAAGAACATTTACCCAGATATTTTCGCCATCTTCTTTAATCAATTCCCGAAGACAATCTATCACAGAATCAAGATATTCGCGCAACTCACGGCCATGCTGATCGGCCCAGACTTTCCAACGTCCGGCGCTTATAAATGTATCTACCAGTACACCATAACCACCATCCATAGCGTGTTTGATTCTTTCAGGAGTTGGCGAGTTCCATATTCTAAACCCATTACACAATCCAAGCTCTTTCGAAAGCTCTACGTGATCTGTACGATAGTCATAATAACCGCCATTAGGTTTGTCGTCTTTCCATTTGAAATTTTCAGTGTCGACTTCGCCACCAATCCCATACTCCATCAGCAAAAGAAAATCCTGATTATCATCAAACATGCTTTTCATTATATCAATACTCCATTTTTTGCAACTGTATATAGTATACATATATGCTATCTATTGTCAATCCCCTACAAAGTATTTAAGTGGAAAAAAGTAAGGAAATAGAGTCAATAAAGTAAAAACTAAGCACAGCCACCCCCCGACTCTCAAAAGTAAAAGCAGAAGAAGGCATACTTTTTTGTAAGGAGTCTATGCGGAATTTCGAATTATAAGTTTGCCCTGGATACGTTTTATCAATGGCGCCTGCCATGGCAAATCATTATTTTCTATTAAATAATCTACGGCCGCCCGCCCCATAGCCCTGCAATCAACACGATAAGTAGTCAAGCCACGAGAAGACGATTCGGTCGGATAATCATCAAAGCCTGAAACAAGAACATCCTCAGGGACGCGATAACCTTTTTCTTCAAGCATTTTCATCAAATGCATTGCCGGGCTATCCTGAGTAAAGATGACAGCGTCGGGTCTTGTTGAAGGATTTTTAAAACGCTTCAGCAAATCATTAAAATTACCATCAAGAACAGCCTCGCCATCGAGATTTCTCAATTTTACCTCTCTCAAAAAGGCTTCGTGCCGCTCATTTTCGTTGATAGAATTCTGTGTTCCAAAACGTCCGGCAAGCAAGACTTTACGAACGCCTTTCGAACAAAAATGATCCATAATAGAACTTACACCATGGTTGTTGTCATGCAATACACATTTTTTCCCGTGTAAAAACAAATCCACTGCCACACTGGAAGCTCCTGCTCCAACAAGCATCGAAACAACATTTAAATCCGAAGAAGAAGTAATCACAATCAAACCTTCATCCGGCTTCGCTTGAAATGTAGTTGACAGCAAGTCCCCTTTCTGATTTGTCTTGTTAACATTCAAACATTCAAAACGCGTCTCCAGTGATTTCTCCGTGGCATATTCGCTTGCACTGAAAGCAACTCTCCCGTAATAAGTATCTTTATCATAAATCCCGCTCGATTCGTTTTCTGTAATAACAGCAATCCGCCTCATCTTTGACACAACTGCGGTTTGCTTTTGAAGAGCCTTCATCCCATTAACAAAAGTTCCCTTGCCAGCTATTTTTTTGACAGCTCCGCTTGCCTGTAATTCATGAACAACTCGCACTGCGGTTATTTTGCTCACAGAATAATTATCACATATTTGATTGAGCGAAGGGATCTTGTCTCCGGGACGATAAATGCCACTGGCAATTCTCGATTCAATGTCAGCTATAACCGATACATAAAGTGGCACACTGCTTTGTCTCGCAACCATAAACAAACCTTTTTTTTTTGCATTTCCGCTACTATGCATAATGTATATACACTAAAGACATTGTCAAGAAGCTGAAAAATGCAACTTAAATTTCTTCTATTTTCCATTCCATGCATATACCTCCGTCTTTTTTCTATTTTTACATCTCTCTAAACAACTTCCTCTGCTCCTCCCAGCTTTCCGGCAGATTCCCCCTGAGCTTCCCAAGACTCAATCCGTCCGGCTCTTCGCCATTGATAATCGCTTCCTGCAAATCTGGCGCGAGATTAACGAGACGCAAAATGCGACTGATATAGGAAAAATCCAATCCGACTTTTTCGGAAAGCTCTTGAACTGTTCCGATCTCCCCTGATTCAAATGCGTCCATCCAGGCGTGAGCCTTTGCTAGAGCCAACACCAGCGGTGACTGCGCCGGAGACTCAGCTTCATGATTTTTGCCTTCAAGAGTTCCCGGCGCGATGATGATATTCCGTCCATGCCTGCGCTTGATCTGCAACGGGATTTCCAGAGAGAGATTTCCGTTTTCGGGTGCGGCTCAAAATCCATGTTCGCTTAACAGCTTTTTGACTTCATCTTTTTCGGGTATGGAGTCACCTGCTCCATGTCTTCCAATACTTATTGATGCCGCAAAAGTTCCGTAGCGCAAAGACTTTTCCCAAGACAGTCCTTGAAGTCTACCTCCTAGGAAATAACCGATAAATGTGTCCCCGGCCGCCGTTGTGTCAGCAACATCTACCTTGCGCGCGGGCAGAGAAATCTTCTCATCTTTGTTTTTGCATAAGACGCCACGGCTTCCTAATGTCATAACGACAGTCATCTCTGGATACATTTTCGACAACTTCTCAACCACGGCTTCCTCTTCGCGTTTACCTGAGAGGTCTTGGCCTTCTATTTCATTGAGGACAATAATGTCTACTTTTTCAAGAGGGAGGTTTGAAATGGATTCGTCAAAAGGAGCTGGATTAAGGCAAATCTTCATGCCTTTGTTAAACGCTTTTTCTATTATTAAGGCGTTATTGTTGATTTCGTTTTGAAGCAAAAGAATGTCGCCTTTTTCTGAGCTTGCAAGCACCGCGTCTATCTGTTTTTCTGTAATAGCTCTGTTGGCTCCAGGAAACAAAGTTATTGCGTTTTCTCCGTCATCAGCAACTTGAATTATTGCATGCCCAGTTGGGGCTTCTCCTGTTAAAATATTTTCAACGTCAACTTGAGACGCGCTAAGTTTTTCCTTTAAAAAAGTTCCATCTTCTCCTATTCGTCCGGCATGTCTGACTTTTATTCCGCTTTTGGCCAAAGCCAAAGACTGATTAGCCCCTTTGCCACCGCAATAACGCTTTAAATCTGCGCTTAAAAGGGTTTCCCCGGGTCGAACAATATGGGGAACTCTGTAAACATAGTCGATGTTCAACGAACCAAAATTTATTATTTTTGACATATCGATCTCCTGCTTTGATTAAACTTTTACCGCTGAAGCAAGCTTGCATTCTCAACAAACGCTTCCTGCATATTGTATTCAATAATTTCCTCTATTTCCTTGTCAGTTTTTAGCTGTCTCAAATAAAAGTGCTTGCATAAAGAAAAGTTGTTCTCCCAATTATGGATTCCAGAGGCTGCATCATATTTAATCGTCCCTCCGGGAATTTCTTCGAACAAATCACCATATAATCCAGACGCGGACATAACAGCTATTTGATCCCAACTTGGACGCTTAAAACCTGTTTTGTATTTTCCAAAAATCTGAAATGCTTGCTTTACCGGGTTTGAATTTGGCAATTTATTTAGCAATCTGTTTCCTGAGAATACAGAATTTCCCAAGGCACTTATCGTCAAATGAGTCGGCCAGTGGGAAAAAACAAGAGCGGCCGATTGTCTGTCCATTGCCCAATTAAACAAATCTTTCCCTGTGGGAAAAATCCCATTGCCCATAGTTACCAATTTTTTTACTTTCTTTGAAATCAGCTCTTTTCCAGGAAGCTTACTGTAATTGCAAGGGCCAGAATTCAGCAACGAGGCAAGCGCAGATAGCAATCCGACTGCGCAAATGGTGATGCTTTTGTCTTCTGCATTGGCAAGTAGCTTCCTATAAAGGATTAAGCTGTCTTCAGGGAAAAAATTTTTATTGGGAATTATATTTAACTGCCGTGATACAGTCTCACAGTACAACAAGGCTTGTTCAATGCATTTTTGTCGTGAATGAAAATAATCCAGCCCAAACTCTTGAGCGTAGTTGCCGCCCACAGGAATAGGCTTAAATGGATTAGCGCTTTGATTTACCGCTTGGACAAAAGAGCATGACCATAGCGTAGGAGAACTGCAAATGATTCCTCTTATCGAAACTTTTCCATGTTTTGCAAAATTATGCAAAATGGCTAGAGCTCCTGCGTCATCACAGTCGGTGTCCATGTCTGTATCAAGAATTATATTCTCTATTTGCACAGTTTTTAAAAAATCCTCTTAAAGGTTTATGGATTAAGGATACTAGGCATAATTAATCTGCATTCACCTCTCCGGTAATGGCTAGAGTAAAAGATACAATTCTGCCATTGTTTATAATATCAATATCCTTTATTTCCATTTGAGGCTTGGGGTTTGCCCATTTTTGAACGTAAAGTGATAAAATATTATTTGCCGGGTTGCTTCCTGTCCAAGCATTCATTCCACCTTTCAGGTGTTTGGGTTCTTTCCACCAGTCAAGAAAATTGACATTATTTTCAGCTTTTATTACGGCCTTTGTGCCATCTTTATAGTTAACGATATACTCCCAGCCGTCCTTAAGCGTTGGCCAAGCCCAAGCAGCTCCATGAAGGAAATAAATTGCCTTTGCTTTTTTGTTTATGGGCAAACCGACTGCTTTTTTTGCCCATTTTTTGCTTATTTTTTTAGGGCCACCCAGAATAATTGCCATTCCTTTTTTCTTTGATGAGACAGAAAAAGGGATATTGCAAAGAACTTGCTCTCCTGTATGAAAATTACGCAGATCATTATTGCCTTGATCTGTCCAGCCTTCATCGCCATCATTGGGGCGCAAATCATGGAATGTTCGATTGACAAAATTATCAATGTTGACATAGAAAAATTTATTGCGCAAGCTATCAATATCAATCTTTTTAAAAGGAACTCCAAGGTTATTTAAAAGTGTATTTCCAATGCGTTCCCCTTTTGCAGTGTCAGTTTCCAGCCAGAGAATTTGATCGACTATGATGTTGCCTTTGCCGTTCGGGATAACTGAAAGCAGCGGCGGGTTTGTTAGAGCGTTGGCATTTTTAAACGCAGCAGTTATTTTTCCAATTCTTCGGGAAGTGTTGCGCACTTTAAAATAATCAGAACACCAGTAAAAGTCAGCTGCAGTCAGCCCATTAACAAGCCATGATTTTTCACTCACAGCAACTTGATTCTTCTCATATGTTTTCCATTCGGCGTTAGGAAAAAGAGAAGGGATTTGCTTTGCAACACTTGGAGACAGACCATTAATATAAATTGTGCCTCCTGCTCTAGAAAAATTTGCCAGGAGCATCTTGCCAGATTCCGGCAAAAGTTTAAGATCATCGCCTGTAGTCAACAGCACGTTCAGGCCTTTCAACTTAGATTCCTCAAGTTCAAGCGTTCGTTTATACTCACGGTCATTTATAAACTCTAAAAGGAGTGGATTTTTGCTATAAACACCAACTAGGCTTATTTTTTTGCTTTTATTTTTACACTCCAACGCATATTTTATTATACGATAAAGCAATTCACGGGCAATTGGTTCATTGTCGCATTCTTTTATTAACGGCAATTGGCAAGCTAGCCATACACCTTTTCCATCCAGCAATTCAACAAGAGAAGAATACTCCAAGTCAAAACCGCCGCTAGTCAAAATTCTAAAATTGCCTCTGCTTGGCTTCCTAAACATTTTCTTTAAAACAAAGCCTTGCTTCCAGTAACGCAAGTCGTTGTTATCCAACAAGAAATCATAGTTCCATATAGGGTGCGAATAGTCGCTTATAAAATTAATGCTATGCTTTTTTTCTGATGCAGGAAAAAGGTTTTGACGCAAAGAAACCTGCTGTTTGAAGCATACAACTACTCCGCCCGATTCGACAAAATCATCAATCAAAATCTTTTCCGGCGCAGTTATCTTCATTGCTGAATCTGGGGCAATAAGTAGAATCATATTTTTTTGTAGCATCTCCTTTCTAATATCTGGAACAGAAACAGCATTGGGGTAAATTGATTTTATTTTAGTCAACATATTTTCACTTGCCTGGTAGCAAACAATCTTAATATCGGTTGGCTTCAGACATGGAATTATTCTGGAAAAGATCTTATATGTTCTTGATATCTGATCAATCACTCTTGAGGATTTTTTTAATTTCAAATTGAAGCATATGTCTTCTTTTCGTTTAACCTCAGGAGCTTGAAAGGATATTTTAAATTTGCTGTTTTCGCCAGGATTAAGTTTAATTTTTCTTTCATCCTGGCATATAACTTTTCCACCTTTAGCAACTGCTTGCCAAGATAAATTTAAATTTTGATAATCAGCACTGTCATTTATAACTTTGATTGTTCTCTTTACCTGTGTCCCAGAATAAAAATGTCCGTCATTTTCGCGCATAAGAAGAGCTATTTGCCTAAAGCCCTTTTTTATTTCATCTGAATAAGGTCCTGGAATTGGAGTCTTTGTCTCAAAAATAGTAAATGGAGACATCCCAGCAATCCCCTGCCACCTGTAAGATTCAATTTGTTTTTTTGTGATTTCTCCCCTAAGTTTAAACCGTTCGTTTCTATTCATGTTATAGGCTTTATCACCTTTTATTATAGCCGTTTCTCCACGATGGTCTTCTGGAGAATCATGGAAATCAGTGGAAAATTCCCCTATGAATAACGGTTTATCTTTAAAGGAAACATTTTTCACGTTTCGATAATTTCTTAAGAAAGTTGATTTTTCGTACCAGAAGAAGCAAGCCGGGTACATTTCCTTTTGATAATCCCACCAACAGTGCACATTTATAATAGGCAAGACGTCCAAATCTGTATCCCCCTCCGCTTCAAAGAGACGGGTGTTGTCAAGAGTCAATGCATGTCTATAAAGTTTTCTGACTTCTGCGTCCGTCACCTTACCTTTTCCATCCAACCCCATTTCATTTTCTATGCTCCATAGCACAATTGACGGGTGGTTGCGGAGAGCTTTAATAAAACCATTCAAATGTTTCTGGCAATTGGCCCAAAACACTGGATTTGTTGACGAAACTCCGTTTACAAGTCCAATCGCGCTTTCCGCTGTAACCAATATCCCTCGCTTGTCGGCAAGTTCATACCATTCATCATTCCTTGGCTGATAATGCAAACGAACAATATTGGCCCCGGAAGCCTCCACCTTGTCATAAAATATTTTAGGATCTAACCCGCCTTCTCCAAAATGCGCGCTCGTTCCCATAAGGGTAATTGGCACGCCGTTCAATACAAAACGCTCATTTTCTATCCACAATTGCCTATATCCAAAAATTTGCTCTAAGGAATCCATATTTCTAGGAGAAGACTCTAAAGTTATTTTAGCTTCATAAAGGGCTGGCTCTTTATTGCCAATGGAAGATGGACGAAATGCTTTGGGCCACCATTTATCCAATTTTTTGGCAGAAATACCAGAGAAACAAAATGCTTTTATTTCTCCTGGCGCAAGTGATACAGGGATAGATTTCAATTGCTCAATTTCTTTTTCTTTAGAGCCTATGCATCCCTTCAATATTCCATGAAAGGGATGAGCTGACGTGTTCTCAAGCTCAACATCGAGATCCAGCCTGTTTGTTTTCAGGAATGGCTTCACGTATATATCATTAATATGAACATCTGGAATGGCTTCGAGCTGCACATGTCCCGTTATGCCCCAATTTCTCATTATGTTTCCCTGGGGAGATACAGGACAAATCCTCTCATTCTCAGGTATTTGAACAGCAACTGTAATATCGGATCGCTCTTCGGGAGGCAGATTGGCATTTGAACGAATACTTTTTAAAGTTAAAGCTTGAACGTTTTCCGCTATAACCCTTAACCTGTTTTTGCCCAGAGTAAGATATTTTGTGATGTCAACTTTAAAAGGAGTGTAACCTCCTATATGACTAGTTACTTTTTGATCATTGATATATATATGAGCAACATGGTTCACCTGCCCAAAGCTAAGGTAATATTTATAATTTTCCTTCAGGCTTTCAAGTTGAAATTCTGTCTCATACCACTCTGATGGATGTTTCCGCTGATGCATACGGAGATCCGGCACCCTAAGCGTCTTCCATTTTTGAGGTCGATTCTTTATATCGGCAGAAGGAGCATTCTGCCATTCCCCATCAAGAGAAATCTTTTCCCTAATGTTACAGATTGCCAAATGAGATACCTGAAAAAGAAAGATAAAAATAGCAAGTTTGGAAACTGCAACAGAGCGGCAATATAAGGACATGTGATTATTCCTTTCGGTGTTATATGATTTTACCAGTTTTTATAAATAGAGCAATATTATGAATATTATCGCATATCCCAGCAGTTGGGTTGAATATAGCGATTTCCAAGTATTTCTGATTCATAGAGACTTGAGTAAGGTCCGGTCCCCTTTATCCATGTAACATGACCATCAATCCATAAAATATCAGCGCCTTTAGAGTGACGAGGTGAAATTTGAGGTGCATTGGCAGAAGACGTGTCCAACGCTGACCATATTTTAGATGCGCCATTAATTGTGTCAACGCCGCTGTCAACATATTTGGAGTCTGCAAGTAAAAGCGTCTCTGAGGATTTTTTCACCTCACTAAGTTTTACATTAGGGGAGTGAGATGAGCCAAAACCGGGAGAATCGTTGTGCCCAAACCAAGGGGCATTAGGATAACCAATTAGCTCATTAATTCCATAATGAAAAGTCCAACTCTTTGGCTCTTCTTGCAGCATAGGACATTTCCAATCTGATAAGCTTTTGAAGTATCCATTGCTGAGAAAAACGCTTGGCCACCATGTGTTGGTATTTCTGTCCATTTCATTTGTTATAAAATTATTGTAGTCATTAATATACGAAAAATGTACCAGGCCTAATTGCTTTAAGTTTGATATGCAGCTAATTTTCTTTGCAGTATTTTTGGCTGAATTTAGAGCTGGCAATAGCAAACTTGCCAAAACAGCAATTATTCCAATTACTATAAGGAGCTCGATGAGTGTGAAAACATATGGAAACTTTTTTCTCATTTTTAGACTCTTTGATGTTTGCTTTCAGTTCTTAAACAATAGAATATGTTTTTTTTCAGCTATTTCAATATATTAAAACTGGACATATTTTATATATTATAGCATATTTTTAATATAACAAAATGAGGATTGCATGAATAAAAGCTATGTAGAACTGCCTTTGTTTTATCATTGCGGTTATTTTTCTGGCCAGAAAAACATTCCCAATCATTCACATCATGGGGGTGAAATTGTTTATATATCCAAAGGGAATTGCATTAATATAGTCGGAGATGTCCATCTTAAAGGAGCCAAAGGATGCTTGCATATACTTCCGCCTCGCTGTTTTCATGCTCAAAAAAACCAAGGAATGGTGAACACTTTTTTTGTGACATGTTCAGCTTCATCTGAATTCTTTGATTTTTCCCCTCGTTTGATAGAGCTGGACAATGAAAAATGGATTCCTCTTTGGATGAATGAAATATTTCAAATAAATGAAACTGCTGTTGACAAAAGCAATGAACTGTCTAACGGATTGCTTTATTTATTATTATGTAGGATCAAACAGATTGAAGGAAAAAGGCTGAAATATAATAACATGCATCCTTTCGTTGTTTCAGCTTTGCAATTTATGAAGGAAAAACTTTCCAACGATATAGGAGAAGAAGATGTTGCCGCTTTTTGCCATATTAGCGTGGGATATCTATCGGCTTTGTTCAAAGAAGAACTTGGACTTCCTCCCATGAAACACCTACAGCAAATGAGGATGAAGCAAGCTCTGCATTTTTTAGAAAATTGTAAGTTGAATATATCTGATATAGCAAAACGCTGCGGCTATAAAAATTCAAACTATTTTGCACGATTATTTAAAAAGTTATATCAATGCACTCCTTCCCAATATAGAAAAATCTTTAAAGAACGCTCAATTAACAGGGACATTGATGATTTTTACTGCCACTACTCAGACAGCGAAAATTTGAATGGGCAAAAATAGATAGTTTTGCCTTAAAGAAGATTTAAAAGCTTCAATTGCCTCCAAATATCTCCCTCTGCTCATTCCAGTCCTCCGGCAGATTCCCCCTGAGCTTGCCAAGACTCAATCCGTCCGGCTCTTCGCCGGCGATAATAGCTTCCTGCAAATCCGGGGCGAGATTGACAAGACGCAAAATGCGACTGATATAAGAAAAATCCAACCCGACTTTTACGGAAAGCTCCTGAACTGTTCCGATCTCCCCTGATTCAAATGCGTCCATCCAGGCGTGAGCCTTTGCGAGAGCCAACACTAGCGGTGACTGCGCTGGAGATTCGGCTTCATGATTTTTGCCTTCAATAGTTCCCGGCGCAATGATTCTTTTGCGTCCGCGCTTGTGTTTGATGATCAACGGAACCTCTATGCATATATTCCCGTTGGTCAGAACGCGTATTTCAGCTTTAGGCGTCATAATGCCTCTTCTGCGCTTTGTTCCGAGGAATCATAGCTTTCTCTGCGTCTTTA
>CAZYVR010000135.1:0-13689 GCA_964651145.1 uncultured Victivallales bacterium
ATCAAAAAAATCAAATATTTAAAAATATAATCAAAATTAAAAAATATTTAAAATTTAAATAGTTTATATGATTATTTAAAAAATTTTTCGCAATTCAATATAAATTTACAGTAAAGTTAAATCCATATGATTTATATTCAATCTTGAAACAGTTGTTTCCCGCGAGCGCCTTCATGTTTTCTGAATCGCAGCTCCATCCTGACTCGCCGTTTTTCCTGTCGGTTCCCAAGGAAATCCGCGTCCCTGATTTTGCCAGATCTTTTATTATAGAAGACAGGCGTTTGTTTCTTTTATAGTTTTCAGGAAGCGTTATTTGCTCGAAGGCATTGCCGCGCGCCAGATATTTCATTCCTTGACTGCAGTTGCGCCAGGCAGACGCAAGAAACAGAGTGTTTATTTTGCTTATTCCCTTGGCGTTCAGGTAATTTGACACTTCGCGCGCCGCGTCCCAGGAGGGCGCGTTTATAACCACCGCCTGTTTGTCAGCCGGATCGCATATTACAATGGCTGGCTCCTGGCTGTGTCCGCCATGAAATATTGCCAGGCGCGCTGGTTCGAAATCCTTTCTTATATGCCAGAATGCCGCCACTGCAAATACTGTGGCGAACGAAAGAGTGAAAATTTTTCTGCGTTTTGACATGATTAGAACAATAAGCGCCAAATAAAATAAAGGAACTGACCAAAGCGGAGGAGCGGGGACTGTCGCATTTTCCGCAAAACGCGCGGCGACCTCGCCGCAGACCTTCATTGTGTCCAGCATGAGGTCAAGCGCACCGCCAAGAAAACTTGAAAAAACAATAAGCGGCTCCAGAGCGAATTTTATGGAGGAGACAATAAAAACTCCCAGAACAAAAGGAGTCATCACAATATTTGAAAGTATTGAGCCTGGTATATAAAGTCGTTGATAATAGAGGGTTATGCCGCTGCTTGCAAGCCAGGCCACTGAGCAGAAAAGGAGTGAGCTGACTGTGTATCTGAGCATTTTATGGCTTAAATAAGTTCTAAAGCGCAACTTTGACGCGGGCGTCCAATTTAATCTCTCAGACATCATTTCAACCCATATTGTCAGACAGGTTCCAGCCAGCACCAGAGCGCCCGCTATTATAAACGAGTACTGAAATCCCATATCTATAATATAAAAAGGGTTTGCCAACAGAATTATAGATGCGGACAAAAAGACTATGTTGAGCGGCGACGTGTGGTAGAGAAAGGCCCTGAATAAACACCATAGCGCAATCATCAGGAAAGCCCTGGCTGCCGGAGGATGAGCGCCGGTTGCAAGAGTGTAAACAAGTATAAAACATGGCAGCAAGAGGTAGCGCGGACGAAACGGCAGCCAACGCAGCATCCAGCCCAGAATCAGCGCGAGTATTCCCACGTGCAGACCGCTGACCGTGAAAATATGAATTATTCCGCTGCGGATAAAACTCGTTCGCGTTTCGCGGTCTATGCCTTGTTTGCACCCGAAAATAAGCGCCGCCAAAAGGCATTTGTTTTCAACGTTGTCCATATTTTTAGTCAGTTTGTTCATTATGGCGTCGCGGAAATTCAAGACGCATCTGAATGCGCCTGTTCCCTTTTTTAGAATTTCACATTTTTGAGCGTAAAACAATTTGCTTATGCCACGTGTCCGCAAAAAACGCTTGTAATCGAATCCCATATTGAAGGCGGGCGTTTCAGGGGTGATAAACGCGCCATCCATTAGAAGCTCGTCTCCGTATGATACGCGTTGAAAATCTTTTGGAAGCTTTGCCATAAGGATGCCGCTCGCGTTTGTCCAGGCGGAGTCCTTTGTGCATTTTATGCTCAGAAGCTTTATGCGAATCATCGGCGGGGAGGAGAGCCATTTCACATTGTCGCTCACGCAGAATGTGTCGACCACTTTTGCTTTTGCAATTGCCCCGCAGTTTTGCCTGTTCAGGATTTTTGCGTAGTTGTCGCCGGGAACAAGAGAAAACAGCCACACTGAAGCAATGCCTGCCATCGTGAATAGCGCAAATTTTATTGCAGTTTTGGCCGTGCTGAAAAGCATTAAAGCCAAGATGGGAATAATTGATAGAAACGGGGTTTTAAGTTCAAAGACATGCGGAATGATTCCATTCAGTATGCCTAGAAGAATTATAAGCGCCGGATAGCTTTCGGCTGTTGACGAAAAGAAATCCCTTGCCTTCAAATAAGCGGGGCTACTCCTTAAGTTTCTCCAAATCTTTTTTTGCAAACTCGACCACCGCTTTGAATTTTTGAACATTTTCCGGGGTTACATCCATCAGGGTGTCGTGCGCGTCCAAGACTGTTTTTGCATTGGAGAGCATATCGGCGCGTTTGCCTGCTTTGCGCCAGTTCATTTTTTCGTCAGTAATCTTTTCTTTTTCAGTATAGGAAAAAAGTTTTTTCAGGCCGAGTCCTCTGAGCAACGCCACATTGGTTTCACCTGCGTTGACAACTTCCATTTCCGCTTTCTTCTTTTTTGCGCGGAGTCCCAGCATTGCGAGAATGCCCATAAAGGTGCTGTCCATAAAAGTGCAGGCGCTCAAATCGACAGATATCTTTTTGAATGGCTCGCTTTCAAGGCTTTTGGCCAAATTTCTCAGCGGGGGGGCATATTCAAAATTTGCCCTGCCCATAATCTTTATTTTGTATTCCCCGGCGTTATGCGCAATTAATACATCTGAATCTTTCATCGTGCCTCTTATGCCTCTTGTGTTAACACAGCTTTTATCCTTCTTACTCCGCGACTGGAACTTTCTTCTTTTTTTATTTTGAACTTGCCCAGCGTCTCGGTGTTTTCAGCGTGTGGCCCGCCGCAAATCTCTTTGCTGAAGTTGCCTATGCTGTAAACTTTGACTTTTTCGCCGTAACGGTCGCCAAAAAGGCCTATTGCATTTTGCGCCTTTGCCTCTTCCACACTCATTTCAGAGCATGACACCGCGAGTTTTTCCGATATAGCCTTATTTACTATGGCCTCTACTTCAGCCACCTGTTCTTTTGTCATTTTATCTGGATGCGAGAAGTCGAACCTCAGCCGTTCAGCTGTGATATTCGAGCCTTTTTGCGCAACGTGTTCGCCCAGAACTTTACGAAGCGCCGCGTGCAGGAGATGCGTTGCTGTATGCAGATTGGACGTGGCTGACGAATCATCGGCCAGACCGCCTTTGAATTTCTGCTCGGCTCCTTTTCGTGAAAGCTCCTGATGCTTTTTATAAGCTTTGTCAAAGCTCTCTCTGTCAACCTTGAATCCCTTCTCCGCCGCCATTTCCTCGGTCAGCTCAAGCGGGAACCCGTAGGTCTCGTACAAATGAAAAGCATTCTTTCCGCTTATAACTTTATTTTGCACGTGCGCGGGCACTTTGTCAATAAGTTTTTCAAATTCTCTTGTTCCTTTTTCCAGAGTATGGGCGAACTGCTTTTCTTCCTGCTTAAATTCATCTATTATGCTTGCCGCATTTTGCGCAAGCTCCGGATAGACATCCGAGTAATTGTCGAGCACGATCTGTGCCATTGTGTCTGTGAAGCAGCTTGTTATTCCCAGTTTTCTGGCTTCGCGGATGGCTCTTCTGATTATGCGGCGCAAAACGTAAGCCTGGTCAACATTTCCGGGGCAAACTCCGTCAGCCATTATAAATGTGGCCGCGCGGATATGCTCGACCACAATTCTTTCTGAATCGCATCTTTCCGCAGGCGCTTGCGCTTCGCGAATCTCGTCGAGCTTCTCAAACAGCGGCTGGAAAAGTTCGGTGGCGTAACAAGTGGCCTTGCCTTGAAGAACTGCGGTGACGCGCTCCACGCCCATTCCTGTGTCCACGTTTCGCTGCGCCAGAGGCTCGTATTTGCCTTCGGCGGTCTTGTTGTACTGCATGAAAACATCGTTCCAGATTTCAACCCATAGTTTGTTTTTTGAGTCGAATGTTTCGGGCGCGGGCAGGGGGCCTGTCCAGTAGAACATCTCGGAGTCGGGTCCGCATGGACCGGTTTGTCCGGCGGGGCCCCACCAGTTGTCGTTTTTGGGTAACTTTGCTATTCTTGCTTCGGGAGCTCCAAGGTCAAGCCATATTTTATAGGCTTCTTCATCGAATGGCGCGTCTTCATCGCCCGCAAAAACTGAAAATGCGAGCCTGTCAAGGGGAAGATTCAGCCATTCGGGACTTGTCAGAAATTCAAAGCTGTACCCAATGGCTTCTTTCTTGAAGTAATCGCCGAGCGACCAGTTGCCAAGCATTTCAAAAAATGTCAGATGGACGGCGTCGCCGACTTCGTCAATGTCACCTGTGCGGATGCACTTTTGATAATTGACAAGGCGCGCGCCAACCGGGTGTTTTTCTCCAAGCAGGTAAGGAACCAGCGGATGCATGCCTGCTGTGGTAAAAAGCACGGTCGGATCGTTTTCAGGAACAAGCGGCGCGCTTTTTATTACAGAATGGCCTTTGCTTGCAAAAAATTCTATATATTTTTCTCTAAGTTCTTTTGCTTTCATAATAGCTATTTCACAATCATTCTTTCAGATACAGATTTATTGTCGGCGTAAAACAAAAATAAACTAGCTTCTTTTCTGCCATTTTGCAATCTTTCTTGACGCAAAATTCAAACAGTGGACGCGAGTTTTAAAAGTGAAAAATATAACAGCCCGACAAAGTCAGAAAAATTCAAACTTTGTTCGGGCGTGATCGCTGGGGCGGCCGCGTTTAACGCGCATTGCATTTGGTCAGCGCTTGCTCAGCTCATTTTTATTTCGATTGCGGACATTGGCTGCTCTTTGGCTTGGGAAAAGTATCCTTTAGATTCCACGTTTCCCATGATTGTCGGCCGGAAATCGTCAACCAGAAGGCGTTCCGGATGAGAAACTTGTCCACTTGCGTTTTTTATTTTGTTCGGCGACAAGATGGAGCTCGCATCAATAATCCGCGCATAATGGAGGAGGAGTTGGCCTAGGCCAGCCAGCTCAAGCTTTACGAATTTTGCCATGTGCGGCAACGCGAAAGTTTTGACATAGCGCCCGAATGGCCCGCATTGCGGATAGTTTCCGATTTTTGTGTATTGTTTTCCATCAGTTGACGTGGAGATTGTAAGATATTGCCATGAGCAGTCATTGTTGACCATTGTTAATTCAAGAACGCGCGGCAGCTCTGCCACGGCTTGGGCTTTTCCTGACATGATTTTCTTTATTGAGCTGACAAAATTGCTGATTTCTTTCTGCAAATTCAAGAATTGCTCCGTCACTGGATTGCTTTGCTCTCTGGGGCGATATTTGTCCCATATTTTTTCTTCCAGTTTTATCTGAGCCGGGATATTCTCCAGCTGTTCCGTTATGTCTTTCAGCCATTCTTTGATTTGTATTTTGTCTGTTTTTCTTTCAGGACGCAATGCCCTTGCCGTTTCATTGACAAGCCCTTGCAGGCGCTTGGATATTGCCATTCGCGCGAATATTAATCCGAGAGCTTCTTTGTAGGCTTTGCCCGCAACAGTTTTTCCTTTCAATTTTTTGGCAATTACAAGAGCTTCGTCCAGTTTTCCGGCAAGGGTCAAGTCTGGCGTTGGGTCTTGATAATTTATCCAGTCATTAAGAGTGGAGAAAGCTTTTAGTTCCGCTGTTTCCTCGAAAAGGTCAACCAGCATGGGAAGGATTTCGCTTCCGGAGCTGAAATGCTCTCCGGCAAACTCGTGAAGAAATGCGCGCGGCTCCGGCAAGTTTTCTTTATTGCAGGCCGCGCCCCCGTAGGCAAGGGCAGGGTAGCAGCTTGCGTATGGCATTGTTTTTTGTTCCCAGACCGTGTTCAGGAATCCGATGGGCTTTTTGTTTTCAGTGTATTCAATTAAGATTTTAATGTTGTTGGCTTCTTCAGTGTATTTGCATTTTGATTTAGGGCATATGTAAGCTGATATTTTTTCTTTTTCGTATGTCCCCTGAAAATCCGTTTTGATCCAGTTGTAGATGGAGATTCCCGGATGTCTTTCTATCGGCTTGTAGTGCCAGTCGCAGAATACTATGTCTTTGTCTATGTGCGTCAGGCAATTGTCATAGTAGAACAGCATGTCATGCCAGATCATTGATTTTTTGCCATGCTTTTTCACTATTGTGTTTATTTTGTTGAAGTACTCGGCCAGCATTCTTCCGCGCCCGATCTTTTCAGCTTCTTTTTTGCATTCCGGGCAGAGCGCGAAGTTCCAGCTTTCGTCTCCGCCTATATGGATATGCGGCGCGTCCACGATTTCGGCCCATTCTGAAAGCAGGTCTTCTATGACTTCCAAAGCTTCTTGTTTGGATGAGCAGAACTGCCTTGCGTCGCACTTGAGGATTGCGTCGGCAGGATTTTTTATCTCTCGCAGGTGTTCCAGTTTTTCAGTCTTCAAAATATAATTTGCGTGTCCCAGAATGGGGATTATCGGAATAATGCGCATGTCGTATTTTTTCGCATGCTTCTGGAGCTTTTTAAATTCGTCCTGCTTGAGGGCCCAGGGCAGGGAGCATTCCGGATGACTTTTGTACTCCAGAGCTCCTTCTCCGTAGAGAAAAAGTTCATTATATCCCGCCGCCGCGCCGAAATCTATAATTTTTTTCAGTGTCTGAGGAGTCTCGACCTGTCGCGCAATATCCACCTGAAACGCCACCGATCCAAAACGTTTTTTTGGGATGCTCTTTTTCATTTTTAAATAATTCCTTGATATTTTATTGTTGTTTATAATTCAAAGACGTTAGGAGGATTCCTTTTGTCTCTGTGATTAACTTTCCGGGCGTAAGTTTATTTTGGCATTCTTTTCCGGTTTTTATTCGCTTCAATATCATTTCCGCCAAATCTTCGCCCATCTTGCGAAAATCGTAATCTATTCCGCACATAGAGGGCGCGCAGATTGCGTTGAGGCGGTCAAAAGCGCATGTCAGAATTGCAACGTCTTCAGGCGATTTTTTGCCTGTCTCGTTTAGATATTGAGAGAAGTGCATTGCGTGATATAAGTTAGACGTTATGACGCATTCAGGAGGCTCCGGCAATTCGCGCATAAGAAATTCAGCGGCATTTTCATTTTGTTTTCGTTGTTCAACACTGTTGGGATATATTTTTAATCCTCGCAATCTGATGGCTTTCTCCAGGTATTTTTCTCTTGAAAATATGTAGTCTGCAGGAAAAAGAGCATTTAATCCGACATTCCGCGGGGAATAGAAGGCTATTCTGGAAAACCCCATAGCGCAGAGCTTGTTCAGCAACTCGTTTGCTGTTTTCTCTTCGTCGATCCCCACGTTGTTTTTACTGGCTGAATCATGATGCAGGAATACATGCGGTATCTCATGTTTTTTACCCCATTCCACAATGAAATCCTGATTTGGGACTGTTCCGAAAATTACCATTCCATCGAAACAGCGTTCGCTGAATATTGGCGATATCTCATGTGATGTCACATCCACATTTATTATCAACGTCTGGTAGCCTTTTTTTTGCAGGCAGTCCATCATATGCGCAATCGGATTGGGAATGCCTGGGATTTCATCGGGCTCCGAGGTGGTTATAAAGGCTATCTGGAAAGTTTTGTTTGCATGGAGTTGCCGCACTGAACGGTTGCGCAAGTATCCATGTTCGGAGGCGATTTCCAGAACTTTTTTTTCTGTCTCTTCGGCTATGCGCAACTCCTTGGCTTTGCCGTTAAGAATATGCCCGGCTGTGCTCCTCGAGACTCCGGCCAGTTTTGCTATCCCAATTAGATTTATTCTTTTTTTAGTCATATCAAATCTGTCTGCTGGTTTGTTTGCTAGCATATGCTAGTATAATAAGGCAAATTTGAGATTTTGTCAATAATAGTCAAGGGAAATTGTGATGATTTTTTATTTTTCAGGACTTTTGGCGGAGCCGTCCAATGCGTCAGTTTTTTTTTGAGATAAAAAAAGCAGTCTGCTTGGGGGATATCAGGAGGACGGCTGATAAAGAACAGACTGCTTTTTAAAATTTTTTCTAATAAATGAGAAATTATATTGTCATTTTTGCAAAAATGAAATTAAACTATCACAAATATAACTCCCCAGAAAACCACTCCAATTATGCCGGTCAGAAGTCCTGTCGACGCCATCCATGTTCCTGTTAATTTGTTTCTTCTATTTAATATCTTATTCTTGGCTCTGAGGCCGAAAAATATCGCGGGAATGCTCGAAATCCCAAAAAGCAACAGGCCTAAAATTCCACACAGAAAAGATATTCTGGCGTCCAGGCATCTCTGAGTTGATATGTAACTCATCTTCCTGTAGCTGCACGGGTTAAGTACGCTGCCCTTTTGAATGCTTTGACTGGAAGAATCAATAAACATTGGCTCAACGGCGACATGGCTCCGACTTGTCGATGACAATGTTTCCGGATAGTTGAAGCTTACGCCGCAATCACATATATAATTGCCTGGCGTGTCAATCCGGTAACGCTTGTTGCAATATGGACATGTGAATGAATTATTCATTATTTCTCCGTTTTCCTAAATATAATAATACAGTAATTGTTAGATGTAGCATTTATCATGCCAAGAGTGATCTAGCATTTATTAGGCTGTAAAAAAGTTTTATAAAAAAAGGAAAACTGTCGCATTTGATGACTCCGCCAAAAGTCCAATGCACAGGCGTGGAGGCAATATTTGCCTGTTTTAGCTTCCCTTTAAAACAGTCAGGAGCTCTGATATTTAGGCCATGCGCGCTGTGTCGCGCCCACTAAGTGGGTTTTAAAGTGGCTTCGCCACCGCATTTGCTCCGTCCAAAGTCCGGTTTTTATTCCGACTCAGTCGGCTTTTTTATTTTTTAGGACTTTTAGCTGCATGAAAATATGATTGTTTTTAATTTTAACCCTATTGACAAAAATAAGATCACTGGTGTATAGTATACCATTGGTACAAATTAATACGAGAGGATAATATGATAATAGATATTCACGCGCATATCACTTACGGAAAGCATCATCAGTTTTCCAGGCTTTTTGCGGACGACAGAGAGCCTTTTCCGGTCAAAGCTTTGCTAAAAGAGATGGACTCTGACGGAATAGATGTGTCTGTTCTGCTGCCTCTGGTTAATCCTGAAAACGACGGATATTTTGGGGTGGCCGGAAATATTGAGTGCATAGAGGCTGCAAAATAGCATCCTGATCGGCTTGTTTCTTTTTGCAACATTGACCCCAGAAGCATGTTTAACACTCCCAAGGCCGATTTGGGCAAATTAATGAGATTGTATAAAGACGTGGGATGCAAGGGAATTGGCGAGATCTGCGCAAATATTCCTCTTTCCAGCCCTCTCTACCGGAATCTTTTTTGTCACGCTGAAAAAGAGCGAATGCCTATGCTTTTCCATTTTACAGGTAAGCAGGGCGGGGTTTATGGCGCAATAGACAAGATTCATTTCCCAGCCCTTGGAAAACTTATGGATGAGTTTCCGAAAGCCAAAGTCATAGGTCATGCCATGGCTTTCTGGAATGAGCTTGATGGTGATTTGAAGCCAAACCAGAGAGAGACATATCCCAAGGAGCCGATAAAAAAAGAAGGATATCTTTTTAAGCTTATGGGAAATCATCCTAATCTTTACGGGGATTTGTCTGCGGGAAGCGCTTTAAATGCCTTGACGCGAACTCCTGAACTTGGGTATGCGTTCCTTAAAAAATTCAACAGAAAACTGTTTTTAGGGATTGACAGATTTACCCCTCAATATGGGAAAAAACCCTCTATTCTTCTATTTATGGAGGACGCTTTGAAAAACAAAAAAATAACAAAAAATGAATACGAAAATATAATGCACAGAAATTTTAAACGAGTTGTAATGGAGGACAAAAAATGAGCCAGCTAGCATTGTTGGGCGGACCGAAAATTGTGAATTGTGAAATAGGCAATATGTTTGACTGGCCGATTGTGAATGACAAAATGGAAGACGCTGCGCTTTCCGTGCTCCGCAATCGCAATATGTCCGGCACGGACATCACCAAAAAATTTGAAAAAGAATTTGCTGCGTGGCACGGCATGGACTACGGAATTGGCTTTTCTTCCGGCACCGCCTCTTTGCACAGCGCGATGTACGGCGCGGGCGTCGGAATTGGCGATGAGATTATTGCCCCGTCAATCACTTATTGGGCCACATGCGCTCAGGCTTTGTCTCTCGGCGCCTCAGTGGTTTTTGCGGATATTGACCCGAATACGCTTTGCATTGACCCGAAAGACATCGAAAGAAAAATCACTGAGCGCACAAAAGCAATAATGGTGGTGCACTACCTTGCCATGCCCGCTGATATGGACGCGATCATGGCAATAGCCAGAAAGCATGGCATAAAGGTTATTGAAGACGTGTCTCACGCTCATGGCGCGTTGTACAAAGGCAAAATGGTCGGAACTTTTGGCGATGCTGCCGGTTTTTCTCTGATGACCGGCAAGTCATTTGCCATAGGCGAAGGCGGCATGATGCTCACAAACGACAAATCCATATATGAGCGCGCCCTGTTATTTGGACATTACGGCAGGCACAGCGAAATAGAAAACGAGGAGCTTAAAAAGGGAATCGGCCTGCCATGGGGCGGATACAAATATCGCATGCATCAGATGTCTTCCGCCATTGGTATTGAGCAGATAAAGAAGTATCCTGCGGAAATCGCGGAAATAGACAAAGCCATGAATTATTTCTGGGATCTGCTGGAAGGCGTTCCGGGAATAAAAGCGCATCGCCCCGCAAAGGATTCCGGCTCGACAATGGGCGGTTGGTACGCGGCGCATGGCTTGTACAAGTCAGAAGAGCTTGGCGGCCTTTCTGTTAAGCGTTTTTCTGAAGCCGTTGCGGCGGAGGGTGTGTCTTGCGCCGCTGGCTGCAATCGCGCCCTTCACAAACATCCGCTTTTCAGCGCGATAGACGTGTATGGATACGGCAAAGCAACGCAAAACGCGCATTTGCCGGAAGGCGTTGACAACAGCCAGGAGAAGGTTTCATTGCCTGTGTCTGAAAGCGTTCAAGGCAGAACTTTTTCGCTTCCATGGTTCAAGCATTTTCGTAAAGACGTGATTGAGCAACATGCAAACGCGTTCAAAAAAGTGGTTGAAAACTATAGGGAATTGCTTTCTGGAGATGACGTGGAAACCAGTGATGGCGAATGGGGATTGACAGCCAGGAAAAAATAGCCTGGCAAGCAATGAACAAAATGGGTGCGCTGATTATTTGATGTGAGCGCGAACTTGTTCGCGCCCCGGCAGTTCGCGCCGGGAAGCGACGCGGTTCGGCGCGTTAATTTTCTATGCATTCGATTATTTTTTCATAGTTTCTCATGGCGACAGAGGAAAGCTCGCGTCCGTATGGGCATGCCGAAGGCAGCAAGACGAAGCCTCTGCCTTCGCCTGAAGTTCCTTCATCCAGCGCGCGTTTGACTTTTTCCGAGAATCTGTCGGCTGGCAGATTCTCCAGGTCGCTGGCCTCCAGGTTTCCGAAAAGAACCATGTTTTTGCCGTAATTTTTTCTGACGTATTTCAGCTCTACATCTCCTTGAGGCGGCGGCTCTATCGGGTCCAGTGCGTCGCATCCGGTCGACGCAATGTGTCCGAGAATGTCTTTGAGCATTCCGTGGGAATGAATTCTGGCGTAGCCGCCGTATTTCTGAATAGACTCGATCATGGGGCTTATGTATTTCACTACATACTCTTCAAAAAGATGCGGAGGCAAATAAGGAGGAGCCGCGTATTCCGGCCCGCATATTCTCCACAATCTTCCAGGCAGGGCTTTTGCAACGGCTTCCGTTTTTGCGTGCAGGCTTCGCGATGCTTTTTCCAATGCTTTGTGAAATAGCTTCTGCTCGGTCAGGGCTATTATCGTGAATTCAGCCATGTCGAGAAGAGGGGCAACGCAACAAAGCGGATCGGGGGAGTTTATCATCACAATGCCTGTGTCGCCAAGTTCTTTTTCCGCTTCAAGAACGCCGCTTATGTCGGGTGCTCCGCTCAATTCGTTTTCCGGCAAATCAATCCAGGCTTTCAGGTCGTCTGTATTTTTCAAGAGATGCTCTATGGTCCAAGTCGTGTTCACGTCCGGGTCGCGCCGCGTTATGGAAGTCAGAATTCCTGAGTCAGTCTTGATTGTTGTTTTGGCCAAACGAGAGCCGTTTTCCATATAATTTTCCGTTTTGGGTTCAGTGTCTCCGGTTGCCAAGCGCTCTTCAGGATTCCAAAGCGTGTTTGCTTTTTTCTTTTTTTCTTTGAAAGAGACTGAGCGCATTACAATTCTGTCTGATTTTTCTCTGGCAAGGTCGATCAGCGGATGCCATGAAGGATGTGAATATATGTTAAATGGGTCGGTGTCGTTCTTTTTTTCATCGAGTCCATTTATTTCATAAAAACATGCAGCCGGCCTGTCAACTGGTTTTCCCTGCAGGGTATTCATTAGTCGTTCGCGTCTGTTCATGATTTTTCTCCGTGTTTTATTCTAGGGCTATTATATTTCAATATGCGTTGTTTGTCTTTAGCTGATAGGGTCAGTTATTTCGCAAATCGGTTCAATTGATAATTGCATAACTTGCCTGGTAGGTGTATTATAGTTAGCATTATGAGTCGTATTTATGCATATAAAGAATCTTCGGTTCAGTGTCCGGTGGAAGCCATTTCCGGCGTTTGGCGCTTTGAGCGTTCAGCCGATTTTAAATCACGGTGTAAATCCACGCCGGGGCATTTGCTTCATCTTATTCTTTCCGGCGGGTATTTGCTGAAGGCTAACGGGCGCGAATATCCAGTGAAGGAAGGCGATGTTATTTATTACCATGAAGAGGAAGAAGTGGAGAGTGTGGGGCAGGGAAGGGGCTCTGTCTTTTATTCGGTCAGTTTCAGGGCTCCGGCCTTAAAGCCTTTGCCGCTTGACTTCAGGGTCTTTTGCTCAAATGCTCTGATTCGAAGAAATTTCAAAAGGCTTTACGAGCTTTCTTTGGAGGCAAATGTTTTCGCGCGTTCTTTGGGAATGCATGCCGCCTTGCTGGAGATGCTTTCGGCTATCAGTCATTTTTCAGCTTCAGTCAACAGCGATGACGCATGGGGCGAGCTTGAAGCAAGCTTGAGAAAGCGGCGCATGTTTCGCGCAAGCCTTGATGAGTTGGGCGATTTGTCTGGAATGAGCCGTTCTTCTGTAGTAAGGGCATGCCGTGTTTCCACAGGCAAGAGCCCTATGGAGCGCTTAAGGGGGATTCGTCTTGAAGAGGCTCGCGCTCTGCTTCGTTATTCCACTATGAGCGTGACTCAAGTTGCGGAGTATTTAGGCTATCCTCGAATTCATGAGTTCTCCCGCGAATTCTCAAAATATTTCGGGTTTACGCCGAAAGGCGGAAGGGCGGCTCCGCCGAAGGCATGAGAAATAAAAAAAATGCGGGACAGCCCCCAAAATGCTTTGCTCCGCTATTATTTGTCGATTTTGTCTTTCTTTTTGATTACGCCAGCTTCTGCCAATTGATCAATGAGCTTTTGCATTGTGTCAAAAGTTCTCAGAAAGCCTTCAGGAGGCATTATTATGCGGGCTTTTAATTCGGGGGTCGGCTGGGCGCTGTTTTCCTGATTTGGCTGAAGGCTAACCAGGTCATATCTGACCATTCCATTCAGAAAATGAATTTGTCCGATTCCATCCACGAAGATTTCTTTGTCTTGTTTCATTTTTTAACTCCATTTGAATTATTCGCTTTGTTAATATATAGGGTCTGTCCAGAAAAAAGTAAGTTTTTTAAATAGAGAGAGATACAT
>CAZYVR010000136.1:0-13658 GCA_964651145.1 uncultured Victivallales bacterium
AGCTGATAAAAAGAGAATCATGCTCCCCCGCAAAAAACGCCACCCCAAAGAGAGCATAGCCCCATCACCCGCAGTGGACATTCCCATTGAGACTGCGCCCGTTCGCGAGCGCGGCATCGGCGGCTTCGCGGGAAAAGCCAATTAGCTGAATGTCTTTGTCCACTGTGCTCTGATATATTTTTTCCATGTCGTTATATTCCGGCTGTGACATCGCCACGGCCGAGACTCCAGACATTTCCGCAAGCTGGTCGATGTAATGGTCTCCACGACCACAAAAATGGACTCCGCCGCCGCCAAAAACGTCAAGAATTCTCTGGTCATAAGGTCGGACAAATTCCCTGAACATATCCGGGGAAAGATTCATGGCCGAGTCGTCGCGCAGCATGACATGCCCTTTGAACATGAGGCTCCAATGCGGAGAGAATTCATCCCTGAATGGACTTATGCCCAGCCAACGTTTCATAAAAGCAATGTAGGCATCAGCAATAAGAGTTAGAAAGTCCTTCGCCAATTCGGGCTGATCTATCAAATCCAAAAACATATCGCTGCCCCATATCAACTCGCAAACGTCCATGGGGCTTTGCAAGTCAGGATGGTAAAGATAAACATATTGACTGATTTGGGGATAATCCTTCATTATCTCAACAAAATATTCTCCCATCTCCAATGCCTTCCCGGAAAGTCCGGAGCTCAAATCAGGCATGCCTTTGTCCAATAATTTTCTTATTGCGTCCGCGCCACCCGGCAAAGGCAAAGTGGTTGGCAAGGTGTTGTGCTCGTCGTCCATCATATACAGCTCGCAGCCGAAAAGAGAGCTCATTATGCCTGTTCCATAATTTGAACGCACATTCATAAGCGGCCCGGCATCGGCGCGGGCCAGTTGACCTGAACAAGCCGCAAACTGTTGAAGCGCCATTTTTTCATAACTTTCAAATGATTCATTAACTGAAATTGAAGGCCAGTCAAATTCCGGCAAAGATTGACGCAGTCGCTTTGGAGAAAAAATATCGCCATTGAAGCGCCTCTCCACAAAAACTGTCCATTCGTCAATCAATGTGTCCTCTGTTTCCTGGTCAATTCTGGCTTCCAAATCGTCAAGATATTTTTTTATCATTTTAATCTTTCCTTGTTTTTATATAAAAATCTTCATTGCTTTATATTTTAAACCGAAATAAACAAAAAATAAATTGACAATATACCCGTATCTTTGTATAATTTGATCATGAACTATTTTAAAGATATAGAGTGGATCGCCTATAACCACGCGCCGGATTGCTCCGCGTGGGTTTCCAAGCATTTCACCTACTACGTAATTCAATACGCCCACAGCGGAGAACTGAGCCTGCAAATTGATGACAACGAGCCCATGACTCTGAAAGGCCCAGTTGTATGGCTGACTTATCCGGGCCCGTATTTCCGTTTTGGAAGACAAGACGGCGGAACCTGGAACCATCGCTTTGTGGCGTTTCGAGGCAAACGCGCCGATGGCTATGCGAAAGAAGGACTCTTTCCGGCTGAAGCCCCCGCAATGGAAATAGTAAACAACATACGCTTTGCCAGAGCATTCGATGAACTTATAGACTATCTCGACTCGCCGCTCTACGGGAAGGACAGAGCAGTCCAAATGCTCGAAGGGCTTCTTTTGCAACTGCAGGAACAAAACATCAGAATAACAGCCGGTTCGCCAACAGAAAAAAATGTGTCGCAACTAATCAGAAAAGTGGAAGTCGCACCCGAAGCAGAATGGAATTTCCATGCAGAAAGCAAGCGACTGAACATGTCACATGCGCATTTTCGTAGAGTGTTCAGAGCATTGACGGGCTGTCCGCCGAATCAATTTGCAAACCGCGCCCGCTTGGAGAAAGCGGCAAAGACATTGAGGCGAAACGAACTTGAAATAAAAGAAATAGCGCAAGAAAGCGGCTTTGACGACATTTACTATTTTTCGAAGATGTTCAAACAGCAGTTCGGAGTCTCTCCTGGAAAATACCGAGCACGCTCAATATTGAAATAAAATAAATTGACAGACAAAGGGGCTACTTGTTGCCATCTGTGAGTTTTTGCGGAGTTATAACGACCGCATAATTTTCTATTTTATAATCCATGTTGCCGCCAATGCATATGTAGCGCAAAACGTCGCCAAGAGAAATATTGCTCAGAGAAATAGTGACTCTGGGCATTTTATCAATCATCCCATATTCACAGAGAAAAATATTGACGCCGTTCGGCGGCGATATTTCTCTGGCACGATGGGCAAGATAAAGCACGATAGTGTTGAGAGGCTCGTCCTTGAATTCTATTCTGTCAATTTTAATGCTTGAAAGCCTGGCTTTTATGTCGGTAGCAAGGTTTAACACTTCGCTTCTGGGCCTCACGTTAATGTCAATCTCCTTGCGCCCTGCCAGAAGCATTGCAATCTTTTTCTGATTATCAGGAGTATTTCTGACTGTGAGCCTGTTGCTTTTCCTTGTGTATAATATCTTTGAACCTTTGAGAAAATCAACACCAAAAGCCTCAAGATACTGCTTCAAGCCCTCAAGTTCAAAATTAAGCGGCCTTACAGTCACAACATAATGCCTGGTCAGATAGGGGGTCATCTCTTTTCCGATGATGACGTTTTTACCCTTGTTTTGAGCTTTCAATCCGGTTGCCATGGAAATATATTTAAGCAACGCGCTCAAGGGAATGTTTCTAAAACTCATAGTGAGCAATGGGATCTCGCCATCTTTGTCGTAATCTTTTTCCAGAAGGATATTCGCCCTGCCGCCTGATTTATGGGAAAGAAAATTAACGACTTTATCCAGCTTGGCGTCATCAAAATCTATCCGATCAAAAACAATATTATCCAATTCACCAGCGGAAATAAAACAGGAAAACACCAAAAAACACGAAAAAACCAATAACATTTTCATAATGACTAAACCTCCTTGAATGCAAATTGTAAACAGCCCCTGAATACAAATATCACTTTTCCGGGATATTTCAACAAAAAAGTCCTCAAAGCAAAGCTGTCCCCAACTGCAAGCTTCAGCTTTTTTCTGTTATTGCAATTTTGAGAATTATTCCATGCCAACTTTCACTTCTCCTGAAAGTGTAATTGATGCGCGCCTATTACATTTCGCAAAAACTGTCTATTTCATTTATAATAGTTGTAGAAAGCTGGAAGATTAAACAAAAATCGAAAGGGGAACAAAATGAAAAAAGCAATCACAACAATGGCCGCGACAGTAATCGGGATAGCTTTGGCCGGATCAAGCATGGCTTTTGACATCAACCCAAAAGTCATCAAGAATGATAGAGCCAGCAAAATAAGATTGATCAAAGAATATACAACTCCCACAAATTGGATGCTTACAAAAAGCGACATAATATTTGTCAAGGAAGAAATATGCACTGACGGAACCGTAGGGCACGGCGCAAACACGTGGATAAGGCTCACAATTAAAAATAATGGCCCCACAATCATGCAAAACGTAAAATTGAAGATGTGCATATTAGAATTTGAAGAAAATCCTGCGGCAAACATCAATTTCGCTCCGCATAATTGGGAGTCCGGGAGCGGAGTCCTTCAAAGAGGCCAGGAATATACTTTTGAATATCGCCTTTCCACCGAGGTATACGCCGTCGATGAACACCATATCCTTAACAGGCATTACAAGGCTGAGATAATTGTGGATGACGCCAATCAGGAAAATAACACGCTGACAAGAGTGGTGGACACTTTAAACAGAAATTCCGACATCTAAGAATGGCCGCGATCGACTTGCATAAAAAAAAACTCCCCGACGATATTATTCATCGGGGAGTTTCGTTTTATTTCAAGAGCAAGTTTTATGCAAAATGCGCTTTGATCTTTTCCGCAACCGCTTCAGGAACGAAGCCATATTTTTCAGCCAGCACTTTGTATGGAGCGGAAGCTCCAAAGTGATCCAGGCCGATGCAGAGCCCTGCGCATCCAACAAAGCGGCTCCAGCCAAAAGTTGATCCGGCTTCGATGGAAACTCTGTTTTTGCATGAGCATGGCAATACTGACTTGCGATACTCTTTGTCCTGTTTCAGGAAAAGCTCCTGAGACGGCATGGAAACCACACGGATTTTTTTGCCTTCGCCGCGCAAAATTTCTGCAGCGGAAAGAGCAAGATTAACTTCCGAGCCGGTGCCTATAAAAATCATTTCATAATCTTCATCATCTGAAAGAACGTAAGCTCCTTTTGAGACGTCGATCTTATCGGCCTGCTTGGTCAACGGCTCAAGATCCTGACGTGTAAGAGCAATCACCACCGGACCGTTGGCCTTGAGAGCCGTAGCCCATGCATGAGCCACTTCATAGGCGTCGCCCGGGCGGAGCACTGTCACACCTGGAATAGTCCTGAGCATTGCAAGCTGTTCGATAGGCTCGTGAGTCGGACCGTCTTCGCCAACATAGAACGAGTCGTGAGTGAACACGTAAATAACATGCAAGTTTTGGATTGCGGCAAGCCTGATTGCCGGTTTCATGTAATCAGAGAACACAAAGAACGTGGAGACGTAGGGTATGCAGCCACCATACAGAGCCATGCCGTTTGCGGCCATTCCCATTCCAAGTTCGCGGACTCCAAAGTGGAAGTTGCGCCCTGATCGGTTTTCGGCAGAGAAGCTCTCGGCTCCTTTGATGTCCGTCTTGGTGGAAGGGGACAGGTCGGCAGCTCCGCCATAAAGAGCAGGAACAAGTTCCGACGCTTTCTGAAGAACAGTTCCGCCTGAAGCGCGAGTGGCAACGGCCTTGCTTGTCGGAGACGCTTCAAGAAGTTGTTCGAGAATATCTTCTGGAATTTCCTTGCTGAGCATTTTAGATATAAGAGCGGCTTTTTCAGGATTGGCCTCAGTGAAAGCCTGAAACTCTTTGTCCCATTCCGAAGCTTCGGCGGCGAGCTCTTGAACGCGAGCTTCGATAGCGTTTCTTACTTCATCCGCCACAAAGAATGGCTCTTCGGGGCATCCAAGGTTCTTTTTGGTCAAGGCAAGCTCTTCTTCGCCCAGCGGCGCGCCATGGCAATCTTCTTTCCCAGCCAGGTTCGGGGAGCCAAAACCTATTTTTGTTTTGCCTACGATCATAGTCGGGCGTCCGTCTGATTTTTTGGCTTCAGTCAGAGCGTTGTCGACTTTTTCAAGATTATTTGCGTCGTCAACAGTGATTACGCGCCAATTGTAAGTTTCAAATCTTTTGGCAACATTTTCCGTAAACGCCAGATCTGTTTCGCCCTCGATGGTGATTGAATTGTCGTCGTAGAAACAGACAATGTTGTCAAGCTTTAAGTGCCCAGCCAGAGAAGCCGCTTCGTGCGTTGTGCCTTCCATCATGCAGCCATCGCCGGAGATGATGTAATACTTGCTATCCACAAGCTCAGTTTTGTCGAGTCCGGTTGTCGCCGCAAAATATTTATTTGCAATAGCCATTCCGACTGCCGATGCAAAGCCGCTTCCAAGCGGTCCGGTTGTGACTTCCACACCTTTTGTGTGAGCATATTCCGGGTGTCCGGGAGTAAGGCTATCCCACTGTCTGAAACTTTTAAGGTCGTCCATTGACAAGCCGTATTCAAAAAGGTGCAGCAGGGAGTAAAGCAGCATTGAGCCGTGTCCGGCGGAGAGGATAAATCTGTCGCGTCCCAGCCAGTTCGGGTTTTGAGGATTGTGTTTCATGTGCTTGTGCCAGAGAACGAATGCATAGTCCGCGCAGCCCATAGGCATGCCCGGATGTCCTGACTTTGCCTTCTGAATTGCTTCCGCAGACAACACCCTTATAGTGTCGGCCGCCTGTTTGGCTAGTTTGAGGTCGATCATTTTCAAAGATTCCTTTTCTTCGTTTTTAGATTGGAAAAATTCAACAAATACGATACTTTCATAATATGTTATTTCAAATTCCATATTTTAACAGTTGCCGCAAAAGCGGAGAATCAGCATAGAAAGAATATATGACTGAAAGGTTCATAACATCGACACTGAACAAAAAAGACGAGATGCAGGACAACAAGCTGCGTCCGCAGTCTTTTGCTAATTTCCCAGGGCAAATCAAAGTAAAAGAACGCATTCAGCTTTATGTTCAAGCCGCAAAAGAGCGCAATGACCCCCTTGGACACATACTCCTCAGCGGCCCGCCGGGACTAGGAAAGACAACGCTTGCATATATAATTGCCCATGAAAAAAACGCGAACATCAAATCTTCAAGCGGGCCGGTAATCGAGAAGCCCGGCGATTTGGCTGGCCTGCTCACATCCCTTGAAGACGGCGACATACTTTTTATTGATGAAATACATCGCTTAAACACGACAGTTGAAGAATATCTTTACAGCGCAATGGAGGATTTCTTCATAGACATAATGATAGATCAAGGCCCGGGCGCGCGCTCCGTGCGCCTGAACGTTCCGCATTTCACTTTGATAGGGGCGACGACCAGGCAAGGCTTGCTTTCCGCTCCCTTGCGATCCCGCTTTGCCCTCACCTGCAGGCTGGACTATTACAAGCCTGATGTTTTGCAGCAGATCATCACGCGCTCCTCAGGCATTCTTAAGATTGGCATTGACGATGACGGAGCATTTGAGATAGCCAGACGCAGCCGTGGAACCCCGCGAATCGCAAACAATCTTTTGGCATGGTCCCGCGATTACGCTCAGGTAAAAGCCGACAACTTCATAACCAAGCCAGTGGCTTCAGACGCCCTGAAGATGAACGGCATAGACGACGACGGACTGGATGAATGGGACAATCGGATACTTGAGACAATCCTTTATAAATTTAATGGCGGCCCGGTGGGTCTGAAAAGCATAGCCGTGGCCGTGGGCGAAGAAGACGGAACTCTTGAAGAAGTCTATGAGCCTTACCTTATTCAGGAGGGATACATAATGCGCACTCCGAAAGGACGGGTCGCCACCGACAAGGCGCGCGACCGCTTTGGTTTGCCGAGCCTTCGGGAGACCGCGGAAGAGAAACCTGCGCATCCTAATTTATTTTGATTATCAAACGGGCTTTTGCCCGTTTTTTTATTATATGGGCAAACAATTATTTATGAATATAAAAATAGGAGAGACAATGAAAGACTGGATTAAAAACCTGCTGGCTTTGCAAGAGGCTGACCTGCGCATCAGGAACCTCACCATAAGATGGGACATGCTGCCAACGGAAAAGAAACGGATGCAAGACGAGCTTGAAGCAGAACAGAAACAATTGAAGGAAAGCAAAGCATCCTACCAGAAGACAGAGCTGGAAATGAAAAAAGTGGAGTCTGCCATAACCGCCAAGAACGATAAGATTTTACAGCTTCAGCAGCAGTCTGCGATGGTAAAGAAAAACAACGAATACAAAGCCCTTATCTCAGAAGTGGACACTTGCAAGAGCGCAATAAGCGACTTGGAAACAAAGATGCTGGGGCTTTACGACGATCAGGAAGCTGAACAGGCAGAATTCAGAAAGCTGGAAAAAGCCTCCATCGAAAAAGCAAAAGGAGTGGAAGGCATCATAGTCGAAATGACAGAGACTGAAGCTGAATTGAAAGAGGAAATAAAACGCATTGAAGAAAGCCGCGCCGCTCTGGTTTCAAAAGTGGAAACGCCTATACTTCATGACTACATGCGCCTCCTGAAAAGAAACAACGGCGTGCCGGTTGCAAAAGTAAATGGCGAAAACTGCGGAAATTGCCATCTAAAACTGATGCCGCAAACGACAACCGAAGCACGCAAAGGCGCGTTCACAAGATGTGAAAACTGCGCTCATATACTTTACTTGGCATAGGCAAACTTTAATGCCGTTTGATCATCTTGCGTCGCAAGATGATCAAACGGCTGCAATACAGTCTCAGGAAGAGAAGACTTCTTTTTGCTTGAGGATTTTCAAGCCTTTTTCCAGCAGCAGCTCGACTGTTTTCTCCAAGTTGTCAAAGCGCATAATAAGGATTGCGCTGTCATGCTTCTTTTCCACAAATGCATACATGTATTCGACATTGATTCCGGCGTCATCAAGAATCTTCATAACGGAAGCAAGCCCACCGGGCGCGTCCGGCACTTCAACTGCCACAACTGAAGTCACCCCCACTGAAAAGCCTTTTTCTTTAAGGCTGGCGCAAGCTTTTTCGGCGTTGTCCACAATAAGGCGCAATATGCCGAATTCGGACGAGTCGGCCAAAGTCAGCGAACGGATATTAATTTTCTCTTCACCCAAAGCGGCGGCAATGTCGTAAATTCGTCCTGCTTTGTTTTCCAAAAAAACCGAGAGTTGTTTAATAATCATGATTGCTCCTCGTTCAAAATTGTGCGTTTATCAATTATTCGCTGGGCTTTCCCTTCGCTTCTGGCTATGCTTTTGGGCTCGACCAGTTTTACCTTTGAGTGAATGCCAAGAGAATAATGAAGCTCTTTTTCTATGTTCTTTTCCAGTTCTTCGAGCTTTCTTATTTCGTCTGAAAAGATCGATTCGTTCATCTCCACACGAACTTCCAGCAAATCAAGGCTGCCCTTCCTGTCAACCAAAAGCTGATAATGCGGCTCAACTCCCTCGATCTTGAACAAGACCTGCTCTACCTGCGACGGAAAGATGTTCACGCCTCTGATGATAAGCATGTCGTCGGTTCGCCCAAGCAGTCTGTGCATCTTCCTGAAAGTTCGTCCGCAAGGGCATTTTTCAGTCATCAAATATGTAATGTCGCGAGTGCGGTATCTGACAATTGGCGAGCCCTCCTTGGTGAGTGTCGTAATGACAAGCTCGCCTTTTTCGCCATCCGGCAATGGCTCTCCTGTTTCGGGATTGATTATTTCCGGATAGAAATGATCTTCATTAATATGCAGTCCGTTCTGACATTCGCATTCGGAAGCCACGCCTGGACCAATTATTTCGGTCAATCCGTAAATGTCGTGAGCTTTCAGATGGAGCTTGGCTTCTATTTCATCCCTCATGCTTTCGCTCCACGGCTCCGCGCCAAAGAATCCAGTTTTCAGCTTCAAGTCGGCAAAATCGATTCCATTTTCGCGCGCGTATTCAGCAAGGTAAAGACAGTAGGAAGGAGTGCAAGTCAGAACTGTGCTGCCAAAATCTATCATTACTTCAAGCTGCCGCCTGGTGTTGCCTCCTGATATCGGCAGAATATTTGCGCCAAGCCTGCGCGCTCCGTAATGAACCCCAAGTCCGCCGGTAAAGAGGCCGTAACCGTAAGCATTCTGGATCGTGTCTTCCGATGTGGCTCCTCCCATGGCAAGAGTCCTGGCCATAACTTCCGACCAGATGTCGAGGTCTTTTTGTGTATATGCGTCCACCACCGGCTTGCCAGTCGTGCCCGAAGAAGTGTGCACTTCCACTATTTTTTCTTTTTCGACGGCAAGCAAGCCATATGGATAAACCTGACGCATCTCGTCTTTAGTGGTAAAGGGAAGTTTTAATATATCTTCAATGCCGTTTATATCCGATGGTTTGACTCCGGCCTTGTCCATTTTTCCTTTATAAAACGGCACATTTGCGTAGATTTTTCCGATCAGCGCTTTCAGCGCCTCTCCCTGATGTCCGGTCAACTCCTCGCGCGAAGCAGTCTCCTTTTCCCTGTCCCATATCATATCTTGAAATTCTCCTTCATAGATTCTTTCCTGTCTCAAATGCCGCCAGGTTTACATCAAAAGTCCCTTTAGGAACGCATTTTTCGATTGCGTATTCCCATGATGCCTGCTTAATTGGAATATGCTTCGAAAGCATTCCCAGCAAAGCCACATTCGTGCTTTTGACATTCTCCAATTTACCTTTAAGGTCTTTGGGATCAATGCTCTTAACATTTTTAAAGACTTTGCTTATCTCGTCTTCCACTCCTTCGGGGTAAGTTTCGAGTCCGGCTGGCAGAATATGGTCTTTCATGTAGATGACATTTGTGTTTTCCGAAGTGTATTCGGCCCATCGCAATGTTTCAAGGGCTTCCAGCGAAAGAAGAATGTCCACCTCGCCTGCAGGGATGACGGGCGAATAAACTTTTTCACCAAAGCGGATATGGCTAAAAACCGAGCCGCCGCGCTGGCTCATTCCGTGTATTTCGCTTTTCTTCACATCGTTGCCTTCGCGCATTGCCGCGAGAGAAAGAATATTGCTTGAAAGGATAATTCCCTGGCCGCCAACGCCAACCATCAGTATATTTATTATATTATTGCTCATTGTTGATCTGTTTTCAATTTTAAGATGCTTGTTGTTTTTTCATTTTTCTGCGGAGAATGACGCAAGGGCCTTTTACGATCACAAGGGAAAGTTCGCCAGAAGCGAGCGAGTCTTTCAGAGCTGCCCCCACTTCTTCTTTCTTGTAAGCGTCGGCAAATCTTATGTTTTCGCTTTTTATTCCAACGGCTTCGCCGAGCTTGGCATAATCCAAAGCCACAGTGGCTTCGCCTGTTATAGTCTTGCCAGAAAGAGGATTAGGCTGCATGCCCGTCATGGCGGTTGTTCCGTTGTCAAGAACAACCAGCACAGTGTGGCGCTTATTGTAAGCCGCGTTCAAAAGCCCGGTGATGCCCGAATGCGCAAAGGTGGAATCACCTATTACCGCGACGGTTTTTCCGTCGCCGCCAGTGGCCATTTCCATTCCCTGCGGAACAGTGACGCTTGCGCCCATGTCAACGCATGTGTGCATTGCGCCAAAAGGATAAAGCGCGCCAAGCGTGTAGCATCCGATATCTCCGGTCACAGTCAAGTCCATTTCTTTGAATGCCGCAAAGACCGTGCGGTGCGGACAGCCCGGACACAATGACGGCGGACGCGGCGGAAGCTCCATTGAAAGATTCATCTGCGGCCTGTCGCTTTCCTTGCCCAGCCTGTCGGCAATCATGGACGGACTGTATTCGCCTGCAATTGGAAAAACATCTTTTCCGAACACTTCATATCCGCGGGCCTTAATTTGATCTTCAACAAACGGATCAAGCTCCTCAAGCACATAAATTTCTTCGTAGGAAAGGCAAAAATCGCTGATAAGTTTCCACGGCAGAGGATTGACCATGCCAAGCTTGAGAATCGAAGCTTCCGGAAAAACTTCGCGCGCATAATTGTAAACAATGCCGGAGGCGATTATGCCGATTCTGCATTTTTTAACTGAACCTTTGTCCACAAAATTAATGGAAAGCTTGTCAGCGTCTTTAGTCATTTGAAGAACGCGCTTCTCAACCACCTGATGCCTTGCCCGGGCATAGCCGGGAATCATCACATATTTTTTTGGGTTGCGGTCAAAGCCGCCGACTTCTTTTTCCACTCTCTCGCAGAGCTGGACTATCGACATCGAATGCGACATTCTGGTGACAGCGCGGACAAACACTGGCGTATCATACTTTTCGCTCAACTCAAACGCGAGCTTGACAAAATCTCTGGCTTCGTTCGAATCGCCAGGCTCAAGCATGGGGATTTTGGACGCGCGAGCATAATGGCGGCTGTCCTGCTCATTCTGCGATGAATGCATATCCGGGTCGTCTGCCACAACAATGACAAGTCCGCCTTTTATTCCGGTGTAGGATGATGTAAAAAGCGGATCGGCCGCCACGTTCAGTCCCACGTGCTTCATTGTGACAATGGTTCTTGCGCCAGCGTAAGCAGCGCCCAGCCCCACTTCCAAAGCCACTTTTTCATTCACTGACCACTCGGTTTTGACTTCCTTGCATTTGCACAAATTTTCCAGTATTTCCGTCGAAGGAGTCCCTGGATATCCCACGCCCACTTTTACACCCGCTTCGTATGCTCCGCGGGCAATGGCTTCATTGCCTGAAATAAGAACTTTTTCCATAATGCGATTATTCCTTAACTTAATAGTATTTTAAAGAGAAAAAATCTCTTCGTCCTTCATTATTTGAATTGAATTGCTTCTCAAGACTCTCTCGACATCCGGCATGTTTTCCGTCTCAAGAACAATCGCCGCGCGGCCGCTCTTCTCCATGAGAAAACCGTAGCTGTCTTCTATATTCATATTATTTTCGGCCAAAACTGAAAGCATCTTGTGAAAACTTCCCGGCGCATCGTCAATAAGGCAGACAATTATTTTCCTTTTGGAAACTGTCAAGCCACGCTCGGAAAGAAGTTTAAAAGCTTTCCCCGAATCATCGAGAAGCATCTTAAGTATTCCGAATTCTCCGCTGCTGGCAATGGAGAAAGCCCGAATATTAATGCCGCCTTCCGCAAGAATAGCGGTAATCTTGTCCAGTTTTCCAGGTTCATTTTGCATGAATATTGAAATATGTTCAGCCATTTTTTGCCTCCTTAAATTTATGCAATCTCGTCTTTGCTTCTCAAGTCCGCCACGCGCTTGGCTTTGCCTTCGCTGACAGGAAGCGTTCCCGGCTCAACAAGCTCCACGCGCGGACTAACTCCCAACTCCGATTTCAAAGCTTCCGCTATTTTCCTCTGACAGCGCTCCAGCTCAGACAGAGCGCCATTAAACATGCTTGCGTCCACCTCGATTTTCAGGCAAATGCGGTCAAGAAGATTCTCCTTGCGAATCTCGATAAGATAATGCGTGCCGACTTCGGGAATATCCATAATCGTGCGCTCTATCTGCATCGGAAAAATATTTACGCCGTTGATTATAAGCATATCGTCGGAGCGTCCTGTTATGCGGTCAATTCTGCGTGTGTTCTTCCACAGGGACATTCGCCGGGGATTATGCGTGTAAGGTCGCGCGTGCGGTATCTGAGAAGCGGCATAGCTTCACGACAAAGAGAAGTCAAAACAAGCTCGCCCACCTCGCCGTCCGGCAGGACTTTGCCAGTATCCGGGTCGATTATTTCCGGATAAAACTGGTCTTCCCAAATATGCATCCCATTCTGCTCGGGACATTCAAAAGCCACGCCGGGCCCGCACATCTCGGAAAGCCCGTAAGAATTGAAAGCCTTAAGCCCGTAAAGCTTTTCCACTTGCCTGCGCAAAGCTTCTGTGTGCGGTTCGGCTCCCACAAAGGCAATTTTAAGGGAAAGGTCATTTATCGGGTCGACATCGGCTTCCTCGAAAAATGAATGCAAACGCAAAGCGTAGCTTGGCAGGATGTGAATAGCCGTAGTCTTGAATGTTTGCAAAAACCATATCTGACGCTTGCTGTTGCCCGGCCCAGTGGGAATAATCATGCATCCAAGCTTTTCCGCTCCATAATGGAATCCTATTCCTCCGGTAAACAGACCGTAGCCCATCATATTTTGAAAAACATCGCTTTTTCTCAGCCCGGTCATGTACATGCTGCGCGCAACAATATCGGACCATAACTCCAAATCCCGCTTTGTGTGAAACACAACGGTCGGGTTTCCGGTGGTGCCCGATGAAGAATGCATGCGCACTACATCATCAAGCGGCAGCGCCAGCATTCCGTACGGAAAATGGTCTCTCAAGTCCTGCTTGCCGGTAAAAGGCAGATTGCTGACTTCGTCAAGCGACCCCAATTTTGATACTCCGGCCTCTTTCAAGACCTTTCCATAATATAGCGACAACGCGGCTCTTTCAAGACTTCCGTTCAGCAATTCAAGCTGGCGAATCCTCAAATCTTCGACTGGCAATGCCTCTATGTCCTTATGAAAAAACATGATGCTCCTTTCCAAACACTATAACTTGCGCCCTTCGGCCTTTACAAAAGGGCCCAGGTCTTTCATGAACTTCTTAAACTCATCGGCATCAAGAGATTGTTGCCCGTCAGACAACGC
>CAZYVR010000137.1:0-13647 GCA_964651145.1 uncultured Victivallales bacterium
TAATATCTTCAAGCTCTTTTTTCAGACCTCTTTCCTGATCGCGACATTTTGCGGCCTCTTCAAATTTCTGGTTGGCAATCGCCTCGTCTTTCAGAGTGTTCACTTGCTTCAATTTATCTTCCAGATGACTGACATCCGGCGAAGGATTTTTTTCGGAAATCCTGGCGCGGGCTCCGGCTTCGTCCATTACATCGATGGCTTTGTCAGGCAGAAAACGGCCGGAAATATAGCGATCGGAAAGGCGCGCCGCCGCGCGAAGAGCCTGGCTTGTATATTTCACACGATGATGTTTCTCATAGCAATCCTTGAGGCCCTCAAGGATTTTTATAGTGTCATCCACTGATGGCGGCTCCACCATGACAGGCTGGAAGCGTCTTTCCAGAGCCGCGTCTTTTTCAATGCCCTTCCTGTATTCATCCATTGTTGTGGCTCCGACGCATTGTAGTTCTCCGCGTGAAAGGGCGGGCTTGATTATATTTGCGGCGTCCATTGCGCCTTCAGCTCCGCCTGCCCCGACAATAGTATGCAGTTCATCAATGAACAAAATGACTTTCTTTGAATTGCGAACTTCGTCTATGACCGCTTTTATTCTCTCCTCAAACTGGCCTCTGTATTTTGTTCCGGCCACCATGAGCGGCAAATCAAGCGCAAATATTTTTTTGCCAAGCAACAAATCAGGGACATCTCCTGAAGCAATGGACTGCGCCAAACCTTCAAGGATGGCAGTTTTGCCGACACCGGCTTCGCCTATGAGCACCGGATTGTTTTTGGTTCTCCGACAAAGCACCTGCACGACGCGCTCTATCTCGTTTTTCCGGCCTATGACTGGATCAAGCTCTCCTTCTTTGGCCATCTCGGTCAAATCCCGCCCGAATGCGCTCAGCGCGTTATAATTCTCCTCGTCACCTGCAGGCGCGCCAACGCCGGACGGTGACTTGAAGCCCATATTATCGTCATCTGAATCAGGCAAATAGTTAGGGTCTAGCGATTTTATTATTTCTCTGCGAACCTTTTCCACGTCAACTTTCATGTTGCGCAAGATTTTGGCGGCCACGCTTTCGCCTTCCCTCAACAAAGCCAACAATAAATGCTCGGTTCCAATAAAATTATAATTCATAGCCTTGGCTTCTGTGGCCGCCAAAATGATAATTTTCTTCAACCTCGGAGTAAAAGGCGGAAGACCTTCCTGCTTGGTTGGGCCGCCAACGCCAGATTGTTTTTCAACCTCTATGCGCAATTTGTCAAGATTCAGCCCCATTGATCTCAGGACTGCGACCGCAACGCCTTCGCCAAGGGCAATAAGGCCAAGCAAAAGATGCTCGGACCCGACATAGTCATGATTGAAGCGTTCCGCTTCTTTTTGAGCAAGCACAAGCACGTTCTTTGCGCGCGGTGTAAAATTGTTCATGTTAGCGTTAAAATCATCTAATTCAGACATATATAAATTTCTCCAGTTATTGAATTATCCGTTTTTTAGAAAATATAGCAGTAAAATGCGAAAAAAAAACTTCATCCGGCGATTGCGGATGAAGTTTCAATATCTAATATTTCAATTTCCTATTGCTGGAAAATGTTTGGATATTTCTTTACTATTTCATCAATGTTCTTCGGAGTTATCAAAAGATAACGAAGTTCAAAGGCTTTCCTCGGATCTTCCGGACATGGATCTTCAGTAAATTTAACGCCCGGGCAATAAGAAACAACGGCGCTAATAAGCCCTGCTTCTATTGCTTTTTTCATGCTATGAATGTCGCCATTGAGCAAAGCCAATTTAGGCCGCACGTCTTTTTCTTTTTTCCAAAACTTCATTTTATTTGCATCGCGCGGCAAGCCAATCATAGATACGACAAGCATGCAGTCAGGGTGTTTGTCAATGACAGCGTCAAACTCTTTGGCTGTCATAATCTCTTCCAACGGCATCATATCCATCTCTTCCGGCCCCATTTTTTTGTCCTTGGGGATTTCGAGTGTGTCAACAACCGTAGGAGTGGTGGAGCCGAGCCCATCTTGCAAGCCTTGGATAAGCTCTTGCTGGCGTTTGCTTTTTTCGTAATTTCTGTCGGCAATAATCAAAACCTTCACGTCAGGATACGCAACTTTCAAATCCTGGCCAAGAACATAGGCTTTGGCTTTTGCAAACTTCAATTCATTTGCAATCAACTTCTCAGTCTCGCCTGAGCCAAGAGTTCCAGTTTGAAAAAGAATTGCTATGCCACACCCAACAACAACAAGAAGCAGAAGAATAGCTAAAGGTTGAGCGGCTGGATAGCTTCTTTGCTTCTTGGCGCATGTTACCATTCCAATAAGCGCTACGACCATAACTACGCCAGTGATAATTACAGGCAAAGTAAGTGACGACATAATAGACCTCCCTGATCCAGTCAGTTAAAAAAAATAAGTTATCCTAAACTGTAGAAATATAATGTGCACGCTCAAATATTGCAAACTATTTATTTCATAAAATCATCAATTTGCCATATCATATCCAACACAGAGTCTCCCACTACCTTAAGGCTGGCAGGACTGAGTTTATCCAATGTGTCGGCCTTTGTGTGCCAATACATATTGCCTTGTCCGTATTCAAAATCGATAACATCAATGGCTGGCGTCCCTGCCTCCTGGAATGGAGAATGATCGTCCAGGATGCAGGCATTGCCCCAATTGAAATATTTTTCAGCCCCCATTCTCTCAGCGCTTTTGAACAAAGCCTTTGCCAAAAGCGGATGAGTGTCTCTTGAAAGAGTCAAATTCAAATGTTCATCCCCAATCATATCCAAAACAATGACAGCTTTGCATTTTTTAAAGCTTCCATTTTTTTTAAGGCTTTCCAAGTAATGCCTGCTGCCAAAAAGTCCGTCATTCTGTCCATATTGAACAATGCATTCCTCGCCGTCAAAAAAAACCAGGCGCAAAGAATACGGAGGCATTTCCCCTGAATCGACAATTGCCTTTATCATGGCCAAGAGCAATCCCGTGCTTGAAGCTCCATCGTTGGCTCCAATAAAATCAGGAGCGTCCTCTAGCTTTTTAGTGTCAAAATGACTGCCTACAATTAAAAACTCCGGCCTTTGTCCCTTCACCTCGGCTATGACATTTGCAAATTGCATTTCTCCGCATGGAGTAAGAGCCGCAAATTTTTGCACTTTAACGGAAGCTCCGAATTTTGACGCAGTTTCTGCAATGAAATCGATTTGCCTGAAATTATTCTCGCTGCCCGAAGGGCGCGGGCCAAATCCCACCAAAGCTTTAACAAGCGAATACGCCAAAGCCGAATCGACAGAAGGAGCCTTTGATGGCTGACGCGAACATGAAACCGCAAAGAAAAACAGTACCCAAAAGGCAGAAAAAGAAAGGACTAAAATTTTGATGCGACCCGGCAATGCTTTAATCACCTTTGTCTATGATTATATTTTCCCTCTGAAAAGTCGGTATATCCAAATCAAATCCATCGTGCATTGTCGGAGTGGCATGAAGGAATATCCCTCTTGAAATCTGGACAAGCGGAAGTTCCTGTTGTTCATACTCAGCAAAGGCATCCGCCTGCTTTTTCAGGGACGGTCCGGAAATAACCGGACTGATCACCTGTTGCTGCTCTTTGTCAACGTTCTGGGCGAGACCTTCAACTTGAGCGGTTATAACCGTCAACTGAACGGCATTCTCATATGCCGGATCAGTGTTTGCGCCGATTATCAATCTGGCGTTGCTGTCTGTCAAATTGGCGATGGCTTCAAGGGATTTTTTCATCTCCCCTATTTTGAGGTCTTTCCCGCCGGTAATAGTAATAAAAACAGCGTCCGCCGAATTGATCTGTTTTATTCCGCCCAAAAATGGCGACTCAAGCATTCTTTCCATGGCTATGTGGCATCTGTTCAAGCCGTCTTGCTCGTCCGCCAACCCCACGCCGATGCTGCAAACGCTTTTGCTGTTGCTGAATATTGACTTAAAGTCGGAAAAATCTGTTGAAAGCAAGTTGTCGCACCTGATTATTTCGCAGACTCCGATTATGGCGCGCGCCATTTCCTCGTCGGCTTTTGAAAAAGCCTCTTCCACAGGAGAAGCTGCGTCCAATGACGAAAAAAGCAGATCATTGGGCAAAGAAAGAAGCGCGTCAGTTATAGGCAAAAGTTCTTTGATCCCATCTTCTGCCGTTCTAGTTTTGCTGTGCCCTTCAAAAACGAACGGCATGGAGAGGAGAAAAACTGCCGGAATGCCGCAGGCATTCGCTTCGCTGGCAACAATGGGGGCTCCACCCGTGCATGTGCCGCCGCCAAGCCCGCCAGTCACAATCAAAAGCGAAGCTCCTTCTATCAGCTCCCTTATTTTGCTTCGTTCACGCGCAAGGGAGCGCTGTCCCTTTACCACGTCCCCGCCACAGCCCAAACCGTTTCGCCAGTCAGGGTCGACTGACAGCTTTTTTCCCGCGTTGCACTTGGCAAGGCTGTCTGCGTCAGAGTCGATGGCGACAATATCCAGCCATGCGGCTTCTTTGATGCCAGAGAGTCTGTTCACTATTTTGACGCCAGAACTGCCAAGTCCGGCCACCACAACTCTGTCAATTATTGTTTTCTCGGACATATTATTAAAACTTTATTGAATTTTTAAGGTTTGAAAAGCCTTTAAAAATAGGCGTTGACATGCTATCCATCCCGCTCAACATTTTCTCCCACAAAGAACGATTGCCACTGGCTCCCACAACCTTGCGCATTTCATTTCCATACTTTAAAAGCCCCCACGCTACGCTGTAGCGCGGCGAGTCAATATCAGTGACGGCTCCGTTCGCGCCAAGCGGAGTGCCCACTCTTGCCGGTATTTCCATCACATTTTTAAATACTTCGAGTGTAGTCGGAAACAAAGCTCCGCCGCCGGAAAGAACGCCGCCGCAGCTCAAATTATGCAAAAGATTATCCTTCTGCAAGTCTTTCTTGATTATTCCGAAAATCTCCCGCAATCGCAAATCAATAATTCGCTCAATTGAGCTTATCGGCAATTTCCTTGCAGAACCGGCGCTGACTTCGTTTACCTTTATAAAAGCGCTGCCCTCTTGTAGCTCCTTCGGCAATTCATTTTCCAGCAAGAGCTTGCGACAAAGTGAAATATGCAGATCCAGGCCAATGGACAAGTCGTTGGCCACATGGTCAAATCCTACCCCCAAAACACCGCTGGCAATAATTCCATAGTTATGAACCGCAATGAACTCAGTGGAACCGCCGCCCATTTCGATAAGCAATACGCCATTTTCCTTTTCAGCGTCGCTCAACACTCCGTACGCCGCGGCAACAGCACTGAACACCGACGTTCCATCGCCTTCCTCAAACCCCACATCGCGGAGCGCATTCTCAAAGTTTCTTATCCTGTTGCGATCTGCGTAGATTAAATGAATGAACGCCTCCAGTTTGTGGGCCACCTGATTCAGCGGATTGCGCAATTGGCGCGCGCCATCAAGCATATAATAGGAGTCAAAAGTGTTTATGATGACCTTGCTTGGATGCATAGGCTTTACCTGCGCGTTCTGGACAGCCTCGTTTATGTCATTCTCGGTCACCTTATTGTCTTCATTCCTGACAAGAACTGTGCCGACGCCTCTGCACGACTGAATGTCAGAGCCAGTCACGGCAATATAAATATTGGAACGATCGATTTCACAGTCAGCCGATTTATCAGCCTCGTCAAGCGCTTCCGAAAGGGCTTCCAAGGCGCCGTCCATGTCCACTATTTCGCCTTTCACCACAGCGCCGTCCATCGCAGCTTCGCCGTGCCCGATGATCACTATATCGTCACCGCCTTCGGCTTCTCCAATAAGGACGCAAGCTTTTGTTGTCCCAAGTTCAACTGCCGTTATTATATTTCTCTGCTGAAACATATTATGATTATTTCATGCGCAAGCGCATTCTTAATTTTAAAGTTAATTCCGTTTATGGCCGCCTACGGCTCTCAAGCTGTTAAGAATATTATTCAGCTTGCAGAAATTGCTAATAGCATAAAGGGAAAAATGCACATTTTTTAGCTTTGACCATTCACGGCCTCCGGCTCCATATCCAAAACACAAGCGTCCGGGATTCGCCTGGATATTATATAACTCGCCAAGTTTAGCCATCTACGGCAACGGTCAAGAACCCAACTGTCAGACGTGACAACCACCATATCTGATTCCGCCAGCATTTTGTCCGGATTGTTCAAAAGCATAACTTCCCAATTATCCGAATTAAGCGACTTGTCATCCAGAATAAGCGCTTTCAAGCGGCCACTGTTCGAAACAGGCGCGTCCAGCAGAAACAATACACCAGCCGCGCCAAGCTCCGTCAAAGTCTCGGATATAATGGACAAAGCCGGAGTTGTCTCTTCCACGCGCTTGTATGTCCCATGAACGCTGGCAATGTCCCGAATGGCGCCGTCCCTGCCTTTCAATATAATGCCGCCCGACAATGCGCACTCAACAGTTATCAGCAAGTTGTAGCCGTCAACAACAATTTTTTCGCCCCTGCAATCTTGAATCGCAACAGCTTTGGCTTTTCTGACATCGCGCGCCTCATTGGAACAGGCGCAACGCTCAACCGCCATCCTCTGCCTTGCGGCAAGTCGATGCCTGTCGCCTGCCAGCGTCAACGCTGACTTGCCCGAATACCCGCGAGACAGCAGCCAGGAAAGCTCTCCCACTGCCAAACGGACAGGGTCGAGATTAGAGCCTGAAAACAATTCATCATCCTTTGGATGCTTCCCTCTGTGCTTCTGACTTGTCGGCATTTTCTGCAAATCCCCTTAACAGTCCTACTACAGGTGTCCTGCGATTTTCCTGTTACGTAAATCGTCAAGCGCAAAGAAAAATAAAAGGCTTGATTAACCGTAAATTAATCATAGATGCCTATATATCAAGCAAAAAAAATTCTATTATTTGACTTTTGCCTCATATTCTAACTTCCTTAATATAAGCCTATAAAGTCAAATTTTATTTTTCAATATTTTTCAGGACTTTTGGCTGTTCCGAGCATTACCAAACACGAACTGCAAAACTTCAGAATATTAAAAAAAGACTTGATTTTTCAAGAAACGCCTGTATTATAAAAGTAACGGAAGCAGGTGTTAACCTCTGAATATTATAAAATCAGAGTTGCAAAACTCTAAATGTAAATCTCCACGGAGTGTTCCCTGCTTTCGGTTTTTTTTTGCCTGTAAATCAAAATTTTTTTCATATATAAAACGCATCTTTATAAAATGATGGCGGCTCCAAAAATTCAATGCGTTGTCGCTACAATAAAATAAAACTTGTTGTCGCTTCATATCCCAATAAACTGCAGACTTTCACATGCCCGTTATCGCCTAATTTCTTATATGCCAACAGCTTTAGCCTTTGGCTACCAGCGCGTTTTCCGCTGGAGCAAGCCCGGATATTGTCTGGATATTGTCCGGCTTTTTTATTTTTCAGGACTTTTGGCGGCTCCATCGCCTTGCAGAAGAAGCAAAAAGCTGCTTTTTTTTGAAGAAAAAGGGCTTGTTTTTTCTAAAAATCCTTATATAATATATATAGATGGAAGCAGGTATCAACCTCTGAACAAAAACGATATCAGAGCCTCAAAGCTCTAGGGTAAATTTAGCGGAGAGTTGCCTGCTTCCTCTTTTTTGCCTCATAAACTAAAACTGCCATTCTGTAACTCATGAATTTTGATTTAAACCATAGCCTTGAAACAAATAATGAAATTTGGATTGTTGTCGACACAGTCGGCCACAATGCATCTCCAGCCACCTTCGAGCTTGCCGCTAAAGCCTTCGAGCTTGCGAGCCAGAAGAGCCTAAAAGTCGCGGCCGTCTTGCTTGGAAGCAAATTGCAGGCAACAACTCAAGTCCTGAAAAATAAAGGGATTTCTAAAATTTATATTGCCGATAGACCTGAACTTGAAAACTTTCATGACGAAATGTTTGCAGAAATAATTTCAGATTTCGCTCGCGCGCATAAACCTGAAACAATTCTGGGTTCGGCGACAATCAAAGGCAGAAGCCTTATGCCGCGAGTCGCGGCCTTGTTGAAAACAGGTCTAACCGCAGACTGCACTAAATTGGAAATAAAACCGGAAACAGGAAAGCTCCATCAAACACGTCCTGCATTCGGGGGAAACATTCTGGCAACAATAATTTGCGAAACATTCCCGCAAATGTCAACAGTAAGGCCGCATGTCTTCAAGCAAGACCATTCTGCCAGGCCAGCGAAAAGTCTTGAAATAATAGAATATGCCAAAGAAATGCCCTCAGCAGTCAAAAAAATAATAGAGCAGAAAAATTTCGAGAAAACTGGCGGCGGATTATCTGACGCCAAAATTGTAGTGTCAGCAGGAATGGGCTCAGGCGGGCCAGAGGGAATAAAACTTATCCGCAAGCTAGCGGATAAACTTGGCGCGGCACTGGGCGCCAGCCGCTCAGTGGTGGACAGCGGCTGGCTGGAATACTCGCATCAAGTGGGACAAACAGGCGTGACCATCCATCCGGAAATTTATATAGCCTGCGGCATATCAGGAGCCATACAGCATCTTGCGGGAATGCAGGACTCTAGCCTCATAATAGCGATAAACAAAGATGAGGATGCCCCTATTTTTAGCATGTCTGACCTGACTCTGCATGGCGACTTAAGCGAAATACTGCCAGAGCTAATACAAAAAATTGATGTATAGCGCGAAGCAAGCTTTGAAATTAATCGTCGTAGGATTACATTTAATTATCAAATTAAAATGGAATTATGCATATGCTTAGAATCCGATGCACCTTTATCTTGTCAATTCTTTGCCTGACAGCTTCAACGAACATAATCAAGGCAAAGGACAAAAAAAATGCGCCTTGCCCTATCGTAGATACCGGACAAGACAGATGTTACAACAACACCAGACAAATCAAGTATCCTAAGCGAAGCAAAGCTTTTTTCGGACAAGACGCTGAATATGCAAGCAATCCTATGGCCTACAAAGACAACAAAAATGGAACAATCACCGATTTGAACACTGGTCTGATGTGGTCTAAATCTGTTGACAAAAATAAAGTCAGCCTGACCGAGGCAAAAAAGACAGCAAAAAGAATGACGCTTGGCGGACACTCTGATTGGCGAGTTCCCAACATTAAAGAACTGTATTCACTTATTGACTTCAGGGGATATACGGGATTCAGCCGAAGAGCCGCCACGGGCGCCATACCGGCAAATGCTATACCATTCATCAATACGGACTACTTCGACTTTGAATATGGAGACACCAACTGCGGTGAAAGATATATTGACGCGCAATGGCTTACCAACACCAAATATGCAAGCACAACAATGAACGGCGATGAAACATTATTCGGCGTCAACTTTGCCGATGGCAGAATAAAAGGCTACGGCTACAAGAGGCGCGGCAGTCACAGGGACAGGAAAAAATTCTTTGCGAGGTATGTCCGCGGAAAACCATACGGCTTTAATCAGTTCATCGACAATGGAAATGGAACAATTACCGACAAAGCCACAGGGCTAATGTGGACGCAAAAAGACAGCGGCAAGCCCATGAACTGGGAAGCCGCGCTCAAATTCGCGGAAAATCTGAAATATGCCGGACATTCTGACTGGCGCCTGCCCAACGCAAAAGAACTCCAATATCTTGTCGATTATTCACGTTCGCCCGACACAACAAAATCGCCCGCCATCGCCCCTGTGTTTCAGACAACCCGGATCAAAAACGAGGCTGACATAAAGGATTTTCCGTATTTCTGGACCTCCACCACTCATCTTGATGGTCCGTCACCTGGAAAAAGCGCGACTTATGTAGCATTCGGAAGAGCCTTGGGGCAAATGCGCGGCAGGATTATGGATGTCCACGGAGCCGGAGCGCAACGAAGCGACCCAAAAACCGGAAAACCGGAAATGGGACATGGCCCTCAGGGCGACGCAAGAAGAGTTTATAATTATGTCAGATGCGTAAGAGGTGGAACCGCAAAACTGCGCTTGAAACAACCCGCAATCGACAAATCGAAATATCCGTATAATATATCAAGAATTTCATCCCGAAGCTCTGATTTTAGACAAAAAAGAAACGATTCTTTAAACCGCCATTTCCAACGCCTCGACAGAAATGGAGATGGCAAAGTTTCAAAAAGTGAATTCGACGGTCCATCGCATCACTTTGACAAATTAGACAGAAACAGAGACGGATACCTATCACAAGACGAAGCCCCTCAAGGCCCGCCTCTCCGCAGATAGCCACGCAGTTAATCACTTGAGAGGAGCCCTAGAAAAAACAAATTCAAATTTATAATTCGGAGATTAGAAAAAATGATTGAATTTTGAATGAGATAATGACCTTGGGGATTATGATGTCACAACAAATTTAAAAAAAGCGGAGAGGCTTTCACCTCTCCGCACTTATTAAAAACAAAAGCTTGCTTCCGCTTATTTTTCCTTGATTGAATCTTCCCATTCTTTGAGCTTGCGCGCCGCGAATTCTCTGCCGCCAACCCCAAAAGCAATAGCTATGGCAACTGCGACTGCTCCAAGAAGAAGTCCAAAGGCAAGGTTGATAATCTCGTTTGCAAGCCCAATATGACGCAAGGCAACGGCTCCTGCAAAAACCAGAATTGCTACTCTGGCGAGAAATGCAAGCAGTTCCGACTGTGTTCCTTTGCCTTTTAAAATGTCCGCGAGAAGGTTGGCCAGATATATGCCGACCATAAAGATTACAACCGCAACAATCACACGTCCGGCAAAATACAGAAAATCGACAATTAAAGCTCCAAGCGTGTTAAATCCAAGCAATTCACAAACCATTGTAACGGCAAGGAACATAATTCCCACGTGAACCAGCTTGCCGATAACATTGGAAGGCGCAATGGCTCCTGGCTCTGCATCCTTTGCGATTCCAAGCTTTACAAGGATCAAATCAAACCCGAAACTTGAAAATAAGGTGGCAGCAAGACGAGCAAGAACGCTTCCCGCAATATAAGCGACAAGCAGCATCGCTATTGAAGCAAATATATATGGAACAGAGCCCAAAAGCTTGTTCAACATGTCACTAAAAGGCAAAGTTATCACTTCAAGATTAAGAGTCTCCAAGGCCAAAATAAGCACAGGAATCAAGACAATCACGTAAACAATAAGGCCAAGAGCCTGAGCAAGCTTCTTCTGCCCCATAACTGTGGCAAGCCCAAGCTTGTCGCTTAGTTCCTCGGAACCAAGAGCAAGAAGAAAATTAACCACAACTTTTTGCACTATCCGGGCAATCAGCCAGCCTACAATCAGAACAAAAGCAGTAACCAAGAGGTTCGGCAAATAATTGAACATCTTGAAAAACATTCCCTGAATCGGCCCCAACAATCCCTCCAGCCTGAGAATTTGTAAAATAAAAGGAATAAAAAGCAGGAAAACCAACCAGTAAACGGCTTCTCCGATAGCTTTTGAAATAGGCACTTTTTTAGTGTCTTCAATTTCAGAGGCAAGCTTTTCATCAAGCTTTGTAAGGCTCAAATTTCCAGTGATGAGAGCTTTAAGAAAACCAGCTATAACCCAAGCCGCAAGAATCAGAATGACTCCAAAGCAAAGATTGGGCAAATATAAAGTTATTCTGTCAATAAAGCGGGAAAGGGTATCCGTAGTGGCGGTAAGACCTAGAACCTGAAAAAATGCGGCAAGCACAATCAGGAGCATAAAGTAATAAACGCCTTTAGAAATCCATGTTTCAACATTGACCGACCTTTTGGTTTCATCATCGGCAACAACGCCTGTCAATTTCTTGTTCAGCGAAGTCCGGCGAATAGCCGCGTCAACAATTTTTGAGATAAAAACAGCAAGAAGCCATCCCACCACCAAAACCACCATAGCCCATAAAAATTTTGGCAGATAATTCAAGACGTTATGCCACATCGCGACGAATGATTGAGTAAAAGTCATCCCCAGCCCCCCTCTGTAAATGTTATTATTATTGCCTTTCGGCTCTAAACGTGAATAAAATTATGCCTCTCTTTTAAAAAATACAAGAAGCAAAGCTATTTTTTTTATCGTTTTCAAGAAACTGCAAAAAGAATGACAAAAAGCTGGGCTGCTACAATTCTCAAAAACATGGCAAGCGAGTACACCGTGGCATAGGATATGACCGGAGCTTCGGATTCAGCCATTTGATAAGCAAAGGAAAGAGCTGGTGGATCAGTGCAACTGCCAGCCAAAAGGCCGCAAAGAGAAAGGAAATTCATTTTCAAGAAAACCCTTGCAATAAAAGCAATTATAACAAGAGGAATGCCTGTTATCATAACTCCCAGAGCCATCCAGTAGAAGCCATCGCCGTCTATAATCGTCTCAAGGAATCGTCCGCCTGATTTCAAGCCGACGCATGCCAGAAACAGAGTAATGCCCAATTCCCGCATAATAAGGTTTGCGCCCATGGGCAAATGCCAGTTAAGCGGCCCTATGCGTCTTATTCGGCCCAGAATTACTGCAACCAACAATGGACCGCCGGCAATGCCCAATTTAACGGGGACTGAAAGTCCGGGAATTTGAAGCGGAATACTTCCAACAATTAAACCTAGAACTATTCCTATAAAAATCGGCGCAATATTGGGATGCTCCAAATCTTTTTCAGAATCACCGAGTTCGGCAGCGGCTTCCATCAGAACATTCTCTGCTCCAACCGCGCAAACAACATCGCCAATACAGAGTTTCATCGACGCCATCGGGAGCATTTCGATTCCCGCTCTCTCAATACAAGTTATGTTAATCCCGAAGCGTCCGCTCAAATCAAGCTCGCCTATTGATTTTTTCAAAGCATCCTTCCGGGTCACCATAATCGATCTGCTGGCAAGGCTTCCTGCTCCAGAATTGAAATCATATCCTGAAATATCACCAACGAGCATAGCCAAATCGTCAAATTGCTCTTTGGAGCAAACAACCTGAATAATATCCCCCGCCCAAAGCTCTGTATTCTCATTCGGAGACTGCGCCACGCCATCTCTGAGCAATTGCGAAACAACAAGTTCGCCCTGGACAAGCGATTTTATCTTTTCCACTTTGCGTCCCACAACTCGCGGATTGGTGACGATTAGGCTATACTCAGACGGGGCTCCGCTATTTTGGGAGCGCTCCTCTTCAAATTCTGCATTTTCCTTTTTTAGATCTATTTTGAAAAATTTTCTGCAGGCAAGCATAGTCAATATAATCCCCAATATGCCAAAAGGATAAGCCATTGCATACCCCAGGCCCGGATCATAGATTGCGGAATTGCCTGGAACGACTTCACGCAAAGCCTGCTGGGCGGCTCCAAGTCCTGGGGTGTTAGTGACAGCCCCGGACATAATTCCCACGACAATCGAAGCAGGAAGTTTTGAAATAAAAAGCACGGCAATCGCGACAGCCACATTGAGAAAAACAATTCCAGCCGCAAGAATATTAAGCTTGAGTCCTTGTTTTTTAAAAGAGGCAAAAAAAGCCGGCCCTACCTGTATCCCAATAGTATAGACAAACAACACAAGACCAAACTCTTTAACGAACTCTAAAACTTCCGAGTTCATCCCTAGCTTGAAATGTCCTATAAGCAGGCCGCTGAAAAGAACGCCGCCAATGCTAAGCGAGATGCCCCATAATTTAATTTTGCCTAGAAAAACTGCCTCTTCTGCGCTTTGTTCCGAGGAATCATAGCTTTCTCTGCGTCTTTATAT
>CAZYVR010000138.1:0-13614 GCA_964651145.1 uncultured Victivallales bacterium
TATGTATGAACTTAATTTAAGAGGTGATGAAGATGGCGGTCAAAAAGGATTATCCGCCCACAATAAACCCAAAATAGTTATTGGAGGTAAACCAGAATTCAAGATTGAGGTCGATTTTGAGCCACCTGAAATGGGGAAATTTGTTTACTGGAAGGTAACAGAAAATGACCTAACAGTTGATAATAAAAGTGGAAGTTTTGCTACAGGAAAAGAAAAGGTGATTAAAATAACAAATCCATCTTCTCAAATCGCCTCACATACAGGATATGATGCATATATACATTTTGGTATTGATATAAACGGCAATAAGGAACTGGATAAGAAAGAATATACTAAAGGCTTGAATTTTAAATTAAGATATATTTCAGATGAAGAGTATGAGTATTGCGTAGACTTAGTGGATAAATGGAAATTGAGAGTAATGAGCTACGGAGACTTTGAGATAGGAGCTGAGAATGTTGCTAAATTTATGGGATATTCTGGATTTGATACATACGATAGCGTTGAAAGTGAAATCTTAGATTATGCTCCAGATCCCAATTATAAATTTGGCCTGAGAGGATATGACCAGAGAAATGGTCTTGGTTGCAAAAATCCAGGCTTAACCAACTCCACAGTAAAAAGATATACTTATAATAGCGAGAACGATGCTTCAATAAAAATAAAAAAATCCAGCGAATGGAAAGTCCGCATAAGAAAAATGATTAAGAGCTTGAACATGGTTGATTGGTACAATAATAATCCGGGAGCAACAACAAAACGTTTTGCAGTTGAAAGCAATGAATCAATATCTTTTGGAGCTGGAGACGATTTTCACCTTGGGATAGGTTACACAAATGCGGAGAGCAAATTATTCATATTTACAAGGCTTGATACAACAACAGGCAAACCAATAGTCTATAGGATGAACTTAACTGGGAATCTTAATGACTTATATGACTGGCAGACGGATGGTGGTGATCAAATTACTACTATTCTGGGCATTGATATTTGGGGCCTAGGACATCTTTCGCGAATTCAAACATCTTGCCCTGGAAAAAGCTCAACACGAGGTTTAATATGTGTCAACAAATACTATATGGATAAAACATGGGAAGCTTCAGACCAAAGTGAATGGATACCTTGTAAGAAAATTAATAAATTAATAGAAAAACTAACTGAAGAATAATAAAAAAAAGGGTAATTAAATGAAAATACAGATATTAATAGTATGTGCCTTGTTTTGTTGCTTGTTTGCAGAAGCGACAGAAAATCGCGAACAATTAACGTTGGATATTACTGCTTTAGATGCATTGGCTGTTAAGTTGAACGAGGGGAAAACAGATTTTCACAAGAAAGATTTGTCCGCTCTTTCAAATATTGACCTTATATATCGCAAAATTTCAACGAGCGTATCAATTGATGTCAAGATGGAGCTTTTAGCAGATATAGCCAAAAGTATTAAAAATATAAAATTTAAATCTCCTCCAGCGTACCTGTTGAGAAATGAATTGCAGTTATTGGCAGCTTATATTGTAGCTAAGCTTAACGAAGAAAACAAAGAGCAATGTGACTGGGAAAAAATCAAGAAGTACTTTGATGAAATATCTTCAAATAATTTAGAAAAGACAAAAAATATATTTTATAAATTTATTACTCTTAAGAGACCTGAAGGTCAAATTAAAAGTATTAAGGAGTTATATTTGGAAACGGGGAAGGAGTTGGAAAAAGACCAAAAAATCAAATCTTTTGGTCACCTATTTTTTTATTTTTGTCTAGCAAGAACTGAAGATGAGAAGAAATTATTAGAAACTCTAAAGACTGATCGAAAGTTTAAAGAAGCTTCGCGTTTTAATCTTTTCAGTTTTTCTGATGTCATTAAAGACAAAAGAACTTTTATAATTCTTCGCCGTTACTTTTTAAATAGAATTGCTGTATCCAACACAAGGTTAATGATTTTCAATAATTTAAGAGCTAAAAACAGTATTCCACCATTAAGCAAAAATAAAATAGGCTCACTGTCGAAAAAACAAATGAAGTGGCTTCTGGGAGAACCCCAGGAATCCTCAATTGGAATTTCGGAATTAAAGCTGGATATCAAAGATATAATTAAAAAAAGATCTGTCAGTAATGGAATCTGTAAAGAGCTTTATGAAAATTATGTCTCTGGTTTTTTAAAATAAATGTAATTTCCCATTCCGCTAAATTAATTGAACTTTTATGATTTCTGTCAGGCTTGAAATGTATTAAAGCAAAGTGCGTTTGATTATGTCAATTCCGCTTGATTTTTTTCATCAAGTCCTAAATAATGTGCTATATTCTATGAAAAATTAATCTTCTAATGAGAGGTCAGAAAAGCGGCAATGAAATTTTGGATGACTGTAATTGTATCTCTGCTTGCCATATCTCTGTGTGCTCTTGACATAAAAGACAAAAACGCTAAAGAGCTCCTCAATTGCGAAATAATAGAAGTCTTCCCAGACAGGATAATTGTCCTCCACAATACAGGCTGGACGCAATTAAACACGTCTAACCTTGACAATGACATCCTCCGCCCAATAAAAAGCATATCTAAAACTCAAATAGAGACATTCACGGACCAGAATGGAAGCCTTTACGAGGATGTCACAATAGCATATGTAGAAGTGGATGGAATTACGGTAGAACATAAGCGTGGAACAAGTTTCGTAAGATTCAAAGATTTGCCGGAAGGCCTTCAAAATACTTCCAGACGCGCCGCGCTTGACGGCCCTATTGTTGCTGTAGTGGAAAATCCGCCAACGGAGCTCCCTTCCTTGCAAAAAACAGAAAAAGAGCAAGCACCGGAGCGTTTGCGTGAAAAAGAGCCTGAGGTTTCCCTCAAGACGGAAACGTCCCCAAAGAAGAAGGCAGAAGAAAACATTCAAGAAAATAACTCTGCCCCGTCAAGCAAGGCTTGCAAATTGGAGAAATATAAGAAGATTCATGCTGGCATCTCGGAAGCCTTGTCCTTGTACCCTGAATTAGATCTGAAATATATAGACGATAAAAAGCTCAAGAAATCTCTGAAATATTTCAAGAAAAAGAATAAGAAATATAAAAGCAAAATAAGCAAATATAAAAAACTTATAGCGAAAATTAAAGATATCCTGGAAAAATATAACGACAACCTTGAATTTCGCTCTATAAAAGACTACAGCAAACAAGAGAAAAAACTAAAAAAATACAGCGCCGCCCTTAAAGAAAATGTAGAGGATAAGGAAAAGCTCTTCAAAGAAAACGCCGACCGCCTTAAGGAATATAAAGCCCTTTTAAAGGACAAATTGGCAGAATATAAAGAAAAAATCAAATCGGGTTTCTAAAAATAGAAACTTTAACCATTTTACAGCGGAGGAGGAGATGATAAAGAAATTCTTTTTATTTTTGTCAGCAGGCGTTGCCTTTTCACTTTCTAATTTATCAGCGGACAATGAAGTTGACTTTATAAGACCAGGCAACACTGCCAGTGAGTATAAAGCGCTGAAACGCATGTCAGAAAGACGCACCGAAGCGGATAAGAGAAAAAAGAAACTGACTACGTCAATGCGCGATATTCTTGCTAGAAGATTTAAAGACAATGACACCTATAATTACCCTCAAGCGGAATTGAAAAATATAGTAAATTGTATAAAGAAATTAACACGGGTGGAACATCGCCCCAAAGGCGGAATCCTTTCAACGTATTATTGTGATGCTTACAGCAAGGAGATGAAAGGCATATATTTTCCAGAACGTTTTGATTTTTGGATTCCTTTCCCATGGTTCATAAAAGACGAAAAACCAGAAGCGAAATACATATATGAATGGAATTTTATAAATGGAAGAATGTCGGATGGATATTTAATAAAACGGAAGCGAAAAAAATTATACTGCAAAATATGGTATAATGATAAACACGCTCCAGTAATGTCTATCTTTTTTGATAAAAACGAAAAAAAACCAACTGAATACTATTATGGGGAATATGATAGCCGAGGGCTTCTAAGGCGTGTTTCTTGGTTTGATGGCAGATTAAAGTTGCGAGGAGTGTATATTTTTGTGAATAAGGGGGGCTATCATCTAGTTGAATGTTATTATTTCCGTTTGACTGGAAACATGAAAAAAATGAAGATTGAAGGTGCTGAATTTATTTATGATTCTTTAGTGTATGACTGGGGGGCTAGGCATGGAAGAATTTCAACATATGGGTTTGCGATTAATTACCATAAAAGACTTAATCAGTATGTTGAATTTGGCTTAAACTCTATTTATCCCATTCCAGACACAAAATTCAACAAAACGAAAAAATTAACACATTAACAGCGCAGGACAAAAAAGCTTGAAACTATTAAAATCCTTATTGATTTTAGTTGCTCATTTTGGGACTCATGAATGCAAATGGTTCGAAATAACAACTTTCCGAGCCCGGCTCTTCGATATAAGCAATCCATTGAGCCAGAAGCGGGCTTTGGCTTTGTGGAATTATGATTGCAAAATCCGAAATCAACAATGCACCGAGTAAAATTTATCACGAACCCATTCTTCGGCGGATTCCGGGCGAAAAAAGGGAATTTTTAATAACGGATTTCCAGGCACGCTCAACGTTTCTTCTGTTGTCACTGCCAATCCTCCTTAAAATCCCAGAGCGTGACCATTCCGCTTCTTGCTGAATTTGGACACCAAATCATTTGTCGCACTCATACCCTCTCCGGTCACGAGGTCGGCACTTTTATTGATATATTTATTAGATAGTTCGAGTATCCTACTCCAAACGCGCCGAAATAAGCGCCCCCGTCAAGTAGGGGTATAAATCAAAAGAAATGAGGCTAAATACGCAGTTCCCCATAACTCCGGTTTAAATCCTTTTCGTATTTTTTGAGAGCATATTCATCAAAATTAAACTTTTTCTCAAACCTCTATTTTCCGGTCAAGAGGTGTTAAGTTCTTAATAATAAGCTTTATATGTATAATTTTTCTCTTTTTTTATGCCCTTAACTGGTCAAGTTGAAACGGAGAAACAGAGAAAAAAAGAGGAGAAATCATCAAAATGAGGGGAAGACATAGCGTTCTCCGCGAGGCCTTGAAATTCGTTAAACCCTTTGGTACAAAGGGATATAGCGCAAATCAAAAAGCCGATAACTTCGGCGCAAAAAAAGATGGATGGTGGAGCATATCGGGCTCGAACCGATGACCTACACACTGCCAGTGTGTCGCTCTAGCCAACTGAGCTAATGCCCCACTTGTCGTAAAACAAGCGTATAACTTAAAAGAGCTTGTCGAAAATACAAGGTGAAAATTAAATTTTATTTTTCATTAAATATTTTTTGCAAAATTTGCTCAAATTCGCAACATGCTTTCTGATGTGAAAATCCAGATGCAACTTCCAGGGCGTTTGCGCGCATTTTAGATATTTCTTCAGGCTGCATATTGTAAATCTTTTCTATGGCTTTAACCGTGGCCGCTGAGTCGCCCTCCGGCACAAATATGCAGTGGTCACGCCTGTCGGAAAAACTGCGGTATGCAGTAATGTCACTTAGAATACAAATAAGTCCGGACGCCAGCGCTTCCATAGCTGGAAGACCAAAGCCTTCTCGCTCTGTGGAATTAGATAGGTAAATGTCGCATTCCCTGAGAGTTTCGCAGAATTTGTCGCGCGGAAGAGAAACCAAAAGCTTATATGGGAGATCGGTTTTTTCTTCTTTTTGCGCTAAAATAGGAGTTATTCTAGTAAAATCTATTGGGATATTTTTTTCTTTGGCTGCGCTTATCGCCTTAAGGGTTGTGGGGATGCCTTTGTAAGTCACTTCGATAGGACCGATGTTGATAATCTTCATTGGCCTTTCTTTAGTGAATTTTTCGGGAGTCCAGTTTTTACGAGGATAAAGAGTCTCAAGATCCACGCCGTTGCGAACAATGTCGACGTGTCTTCCGTATCTCTCCTCAAGTTGTTTCTTCATCGGATCTGTTATGGCTATCAGGCTTGTGGGAAGTTTATATACGTCGTCAAACCTTTTAAATTTCTTTTTCCAGCCAATCTTCTTTTTAAATATTTGTAGCGCATGCAGCAGTCCGCGGCCCTCGTATCGTGGCGGGAGCACCTGTCCTGAAATTCTCTGTTCAAGGTCTATGAGTTCAAAGCCCTGGCAGAAATGAACGACTTTGCCTTTGTCGGCTTCATGCGCTTGCCTTACTTCTTTGGGGCTTGTGGCTACAATGAGGTCGCAATCGGGAATATTTTCAGCCGAGAGCTCAGGCACGACTCTCACTGGGATATAATCGGCGAGTTCCCCTTTTTTTTCTTCCACAAGCGTTTCCACGTCGTGTCCTTTTTCAGCCAGAGCGATTGCGTAGTCAAACATAAGGCGTCGTCCACCTGAAAACTTCATATGATCTGTGATAAAGACTATTTTCATTGCAAGCATGTTATTTCTTGTTGTGTTGAGGATGTCAAGCTTCGTTATCGTCGGCGATGCCGTATTCCTCAAGTTTTTTGTAAAGTGTTGTGCGATGCAAGCCAAGGGAGGTTGCGGCTTTGTTTTTATTGCCTTTAGCTTTTTTCATTGCTGCTTTTATGACCAGTTTTTCTGCTTTGGCCAATGTCATGGCAGGCATTTCAAATTCGCCATCCTTGTTGAATTGAGGATGTTTTACAGCCGCGGACGGAAAGAGGATTTCTAGGTCATCAAGGACTTCACCCTGAGTCAGGATGCAAGCCCTCTCGACCACATTTCGAAATTCGCGGACGTTGCCTGGCCATGGATATGCGCGCAAGGCATCCAGGGCGTCCTGAGAGAAGCCTTGGATATTTTTCCCGAATTTTCTGGAGAAAAACTTAATAAAGTGGTCAGCCAGAGCGGCAATATCTTCTTTTCTGTCGCGCAACGGAGGAATCCCCACTGGAATGACATTCAGTCTATAGTAGAGATCGAGCCTGAATTTATTTTCTTCCACCAATTTCTCAACGTCCTGATTGCTGGCGGCGATAATGGTTACATTTACAGAAATATCCTTGGTGTCGCCTATTCTTCGGAATTGTTGTTCCTCCATTACTTTTAAGAGCTTGGCTTGGAGATTGAAGTCCATGTCTCCAATTTCGTCAAGGAACAGAGTCCCGTTGTCTGCCATTTCGAAGAGGCCAATTTTGTCTTCTTTGGCGTCAGTAAACGCTCCTCTTTTGTGTCCAAAAAGTTCGCTTTCGATGAGATTTGCCGGGAGGGCGGAGCAATTTACTTCCACGAACGGCTTGTCAGCTCTTCCGCCCAATTTGTGTATAGCTCTGGCTAGAAGTCCTTTGCCGGTTCCGCTTTCGCCTTTTATAAGGAGACATGAGTAATCGCTCTTTGCCACGATTTTCAACATGTCAAAAGTTTTGAGCATAACGGGAGAAACGGCGATGACATCGCTCATCTGTGAATAATTCGATTCCCGTTTTGACAATTGTTTGAGCACGGTGACCTGTTTTGTCATATCGGTCATGTTTACTGCATTGTGGATTGTTTTCAGGAGCAGCTCTTTTTCAACGGGCTTAGGCAAAAAGTCATATGCTCCGAGCCTGAGGCATTCTACGGCGGTGGGGACATCGCCATGTGCAGTCATGAAGACAATAGGCAATTCAGGATATATTTTTTTCCATTTTTTGAGCAATTCTTTTCCTGTGGTGTCTGGCAGCATCATATCCAGCAAAACTGCCTTAAAGGCATTGTTGCCCAAGCTTTTATTTGCGTCCTTGCCGTTTTCAGCGGCTACTGCTTCATAGCCCTCGTCCGCCAGTATGTCCTGGACTGCGGAGCTCACCAGCAGATTGTCTTCAACAATAAGAATCTTTGTTTTTTCTTTACTCATCAACCAATTCCTTTTGGGGCAGTTTGATTTTTACTTCGACGCCATCGTCGAGGTTGTTGTTTATTGTCATTTCGGAGTCTGTTTCTTTGCAGAATCTCCATGCAATGGCCAAGCCTATGCCGTCATGCCTGCTTCGGAGCGTGTTGAACGGAGCTGGCGGATCAATCGGAATTTCATCCGGAATTTTTCCGGAGCTGTTTGCTATTGAAAATTCCAGGCCTGTGCCTTTTGTCCATGACAGTTTGATTGCGGCGTTATTTTCGGAGGCTTCGCCCGCGTTTTTAAGCAATTCTTTCAATGCGATGAAGATCCATGTTCCATGCTCTATTACAATATTTTCCTCGGCTCCCACAAATTCCAGTGAATTGAAGGCGAAACTTTTGGAAAAAAACTCGCGCAGTTCAGTAATCACTTCAAAAAGAGATTTTCTTTCATGCTTGGGCGGCGCGTCGAAAAGCAAATCCATTCTCTCAGTAAAAAGTTCCAGATTATCCAGCTCGGAAGCTATAATCTTGCATCTGGAAGGGATTTGCGGATGAGTTCCTGCTGTGGTTGACGAAATGCGGTCTACGGTCATTTTAACTCCCGCGCAAAGATTTCGCAGTCTGTGTCTCATCACTTTGTTCATGAGGCACAGGTTTATCTCATCTTTCGGATATTTGCTTGAATTGCTCTCTATACTCATTATAATATTTAGAATCTCTTAATTTATATAAATCCCTGAATTCTCATTATAATGCAACAGCTTAGGTCTGATATCAAGTTTTGTCGCGCTCAAAATGTGAATAAAAATTGACCTTTTCGACAAACTCGTCTATTTTTGAAGAGATTATGGATAAAAAATTACAAATAAAAATCATAGGCGACGCGGACACCGACTGCATTGTGCGGCTTTATAAGGACGCTGGATGGTGGGACGCAAGCTACGACCAGTCCTTTGTTAAGGAAATGATAAAAGGATCCTTCTGTTTTGCGGGCGCTTTTCTTGATGGCGAAATGATCGGCATGGGACGCGCGTTGTCCGATGGCGCAAGCGACGCATATATTCAGGACGTTGTTGTGTTGACAGAGTTTCGAGGGCAGGGGATAGGCGGCAAAATAGTTTCTGCAATTATTGAATGCCTTCGCGAAAGCGATGTGGACTGGATCGGGTTGATTGGCGAGCCCGGAACAGGCTCTTTTTATGAAAAACTGGGTTTCAAGCATATGCGCGCTTATCTGCCGATGAAGCTTGAGCTTTGAAGTCTGGCGACTGAAAATTAAAGCGCTTGACTTAAGCCTTGACAGGGTAGTATATTAGACACAGGCAAGCCATTTTTTCATATTATATTCCAAAATATATTTATAACGGAGGCTGAGCATGACTAAAAAAGATGACATCCTGTCGCTTGACTGCAATTGCATTTCAAGAAGAGCCTTTATTCAAACCGGCATTGTTGCAGGAGCGGCTTTGTCTTTGGCTCCATCTGTTGTTTTGGGCTTTGATGAAGATCCAATGGTTGATGTTTGGGTTATACATGGCAAAAACAAAGCAAAGCTGATGCTAAAGTGTCTCAAGATAATCAAACAAAATGGCGGATTCGGAGCCCGTAAAAATACTTTGGCATTAAAGGTCAATTCTGCCTGGGCGCGCTCTCCTGAAACAGGAGCAAACACCCATCCGGAGCTTGTGGGCGAATTTATAAAAGGCTGCAAAAAACTCGGCGTTAAAAACATAGTCATACCGGAAAATCCATGCTCGTCGGCAAGGCATTCTTTCACGAAGAGCGGAATATTGGCCGCCGCGCAGGAAAATGACGCAAAAATGATCGACCTGAAGTCAAACTCCAAATATTTTGAGGAAGTAAAAATACCCAAGGGGAAAAAACTAAAGGAAGCTTATGTTGCAAAACAGTTTCTTGATTCAGATATTATTGTCAATATGCCAGTTGCAAAGCATCACAAGGGCGCGTTGCTCAGCATGGCAATGAAAAATTGGATGGGAGCTGTAAAAGACAGAGGGTATTGGCACAGAAACAACCTCAATCAATGCATTGCCGACTTTTGCACTTTTATGAAGCCAACATGGACTATAATAGACGCTACCCGCTTGATGATGGACAAAGGTCCGCAAGGACCCAGTTCCAACATGAAAACTCCCGATCTTTTGATTGTCTCGCGAAATCAGGTGAGCGCCGACGCTTACGCTTCCATGCTCTTTCATGATTCCCCGACAAAAGTCAAATATATAAAAATAGCCAATCAAATGGGGTTGGGTCCGATTGAAATTTCAAAGATGAATATTCATAAAGTCGAGGCATGAACGAACGGAAAGCAAAAATATTAAAATGGAGCGCAAGGCTTTTAATGCTGGCATGTTCTATTTTCCTGATACTTTCAGGGCCCTTGCCCCAATGGATGCTTGAATTTGCTTTGCCTTCTGATGAATTCATCGCAAACAGAGAATTTTTGCCTGCATGGGGACTGAGGATAATGCCGCATGCCAGCCCTTTGGCATTTTTTAACGCTGTCATTGCTCAACGTCTCTGGTTCGCGGAGATTGCCTGGAGTTTTGGCGCGTCAGCCTTGGTCGTTCTTGCCATTTTTAAGGGACGTTTTTTTTGCGATTGGATATGTCCGGTGGGAACAATGTATCGTCTTGCTTCGCTTAAAAGCCTTAACAAAAACATACTCAAAGTCAGGATTGCGGGCTACATATTTTGGACAATGCTTTTTTCTTCTCTTGCCGGATTCCCGTTGCTCCTTGCCTTTGATCCTTTGTCAAAATTCAGCCGCCTGGGCATTATGTTCAAGCTGTCTTTCACAATCGGCGCGTCTATTCCCGCGATGATTCTGCTTGTTTTTCTGGCGCTGTCTTTTATACAGCCTATGATATGGTGTTCGCATGTGTGCCCGCTTGGATACTTTTTTAGCATAATAAAGCTGAAAGGATCGTCGATCAAGCATAGATTCAGTCGAAATAGACGAGAAATAATAACGGGCATAATTGCTGGCTTAGCCGCCGCTTTTGTATTGCCGAGAATAAGCGCAAGAGACAAAAATGAAGAGTTTCCTGTTCTCCCGCCCGGCGCTGGTTCCATCTCCGAATTTTCAACGCTATGTATCAGATGCTATGCGTGCGTCAATGCATGCCCGACTGGCATATTGAACGTCCCGTTGCCTCAAAATGCAAATATTGCCGAGTGGTTTCTTCCGGATATGAATCCTACGCGGGGAGTGTGCGAGCAGGACTGCAACAAATGCGTTCAGGCATGCCCCACTGGAGCCATAAAACATCTTTCCATGATGGAAAAACAACATTGCCAAATAGGAATTGCGGAAATTCGCCGCTCCGCATGCCTAGCCTGGACAGACAATCAGTATTGCATGGTATGCGACGAATACTGTCCATATCAGGCAATTGAAGAAGACAAAAGCACAGGCGGCCTGCCCCGGCCAGTGGTAAAAGCCGACGTCTGTCGCGGCTGTGGAGCATGTCAAAATGAATGTCCGGCAAAGCGTGATGGAGTCGCTATTGTGATCAAAGGCGTCCTCCGTCAAACACAAATTGCTTAAACCTTATTATTAGCCTGACAAAAAAGACAGCGATCCGTTTTTTTACCTACCCTTTCACTACGCCGAGGGGCCAAAGCTTGACAATGGGCTCGATTAGGTCTAGTTCTGACTCTATGACTTCTTCGATGTCCTTATAGGCCAGCGGAGCCTCGCTCAGGTCAAAAAGATTTTTGTCGCCTTTTTTATTCCATTTGCTTTTGAACTTGCCCCAGTGGTCAAAAGCGATTCCCTTCATTGCTTCGTCGCAATCTTCAATGGAAAGACGCCTTGACGCTTCTCCGCGTCCCATTTTTCGTCCCGCGCCATGAGCGCATGACATGAACGACTCCGGATTTCCAAGCCCTTTAACAATATACGAAGACGTCCCCATGCTCCCCGGTATAATCCCAATTTCGCCGTCCTTTGCGGAGGTGGCTCCTTTTCGGTGAATCCATACGTCCTTTCCGAAATGTTTTTCAAGAGCCGCATAGTTATGGTGAATATTTATTTCCCGTATGAACTCTACTTCTCGGATAAAAGCGGCAATAGCTTTTTTGAAACAGGCCATCATCCGATGACGGTTTTCCAACGCGTAATCAAGGGCGAAGTTCATATCCCTTATGTAATTCTTTCCCAGCTCGCTGTCAGCGGGCAGAAATGCCAGATCTTTAGATGGCAACTCCGAGTGGGATTTCTCGTTTAAAGCTTTCGCCTTTTTGTGGTAATAGCCAGCTATTTTATATCCCAGATTTTGAGACCCGGAATGGATCATCAGCCAAATCATCCCGTCTTCGGAAGATTGCAATTCGATGAAGTGGTTTCCGCCGCCAAGAGTGCCGAGGTTTTTCATGTCAAGCCTTGCGGGCCAATCATATTTAGAGCTTTGCGGGATCGAGGAAAGGTATTTGTCAAAGCCGTCCCAGCGCTGTTCTGCTTTATGAGAATGTCCTTCGCCGAGTGGAGCCATGACTTTTACCGCGTCAAGAATCGTTCTGCGGTCTTTTATTTTTGAAAATTTTTCCGCCTGAATATTTGTTTCAACGGCGACCATTCCGCAACCGATGTCAACACCCACCGCATTTGGGATCACTGCGTTTTCGCAGGCAATAACTCCGCCAATGGGCATTCCATATCCAACATGACAGTCCGGCATAAGAGCGACATGCTTGAAGGTCGCAGGATGCTTTGCAAGATTTATAGCCTGTTCCATAGCCTCGGTCTCGATCTGATCGCACCACGACTTGACAGGAATGCTTCCTTCTATATTTTTTATCCATTTCATTTTTTAAATCCCCTAAGCAAAGATGACACAAGTTTTTTAATATGGCAAGTTTTTTATTTTTCGGTGTCCTGAAAACATCATATTGTGCCTTGGCGTTGCGCGTATTTTGGATGGAGCAGCTAAAAGTCCTGAAAAATAAAAAAGCCGACTGAGTCGGAATAAAAACCGGACTTTGTCCAGACGCCATTCAGCGGCGGAATAGCTGGGCGGCGAAGCCGAAAGCTGTTGGAATATAACAGATTGTACGGCAGCCCGCATAGCCTGATGTCAGAGTTGATGGCTGTTTTAAAGTGAAGCTAAAACAGGCAAATGTTGCCTCCGCGCCCGTGCATTGGATTTTTGGAGCAGCCGTCATTTTGTCGTAAAATAAAAAAAATGCAAAAATATATATTTTTTAATTTGCAATATAATTTCTGGGCTGTATTATTTACAGCTCATGACCGGGGGCGTAGCTCAATTGGTTAGAGTACCAGACTGTCGATCTGGTTGTTGCGGGTTCGAGTCCCGTCGCTCCCGCCATTTATCTCTCTTATTATTCAGGAGTTATAAATGGCGGTTTTCCCCCCCACTTTTTTGCCACAAATGATTCTTTCAATATAGCATTTATTTCAACTTTTGAATTTCTGGTTCTTCGTCGAGTTGATCCGGGGATGAGCCTGTGATCTGGAACCCTTTTGCCGTCAAAGTCAATCCGGTATAACCATTTGCTTTGCTCATTTTTATTCCCTTTGTTTCTTGATTGCTTCAGGAACCCAGATAAAAATGCTTTGAACTAAAAAAAGCGGAAATTCAGCTTGAAGGAGGTGACGTTGTGAGTTATTTTTTTTCTTGGCGGGGTCAAATTTATCTGCCGCTCAGCGGGCAGGGGGGTAATTTTACATGCCTATTGACTATACAGATAAAACAGACTAATTAGGTGTCATTATGAATGAAAGTTTTAAAAATATAAATAGATTATTTTTTTTTGTTTCAATTCTTAT
>CAZYVR010000139.1:0-13571 GCA_964651145.1 uncultured Victivallales bacterium
CCGCGCGTCCTTGCGCCCTGATGTTCTGACTCAAGAACTCGGTACTCTCAAGTATGTTCCTTAAATGCTCTTTTTCTTAATCTTGTCGGATGATGAAGCATAACCATTCGATGCTCCAAATCAGGCCAGTCTGAGATATCCACGCATGGGACAGGATGGCCTTTTTTTATTTGCATGGAATTTTTGAGAAGTTGAACAAATGTTATTCCTGCGTAATAGAGTCCAGGCTCGTCATGTCCTGTCATTGCCGCTTTGTCCTTATTTATGACCAGTCGATAGCCTTCTTTTTTGGGTGGAGCTTTTTGGGAGGAATCTATTTGCATTATGATTCCTGATTTTTTGCTGTTCAGGTTGTCAACCTTCTTTATCGGCAGACGCTTTCCTGTAAATTCGTAGAACTTCCGCGCAAATATTTGGGCTGTTTTAAGTGTTCTTTTCGTTGCCTCTGAGCTGATATATATGGCGGGGCAATTCTCCGCAATAAATTTGCCTCCTTCCAGTCTCATTTTTTTAGGCTCGGGTATTAATATATTTTCGCCAAACATGTCGCCGTACTCTATTGAGTTTTCAACATTGATCGCCACAGTGCGGCTATCGTCTTTTTTATTTTGGAGGGAAAGGCAATATGTATAAATGCCGTCTTTGTTGACTGCTGACCTTAAAGTGAAGGTTGTTTTTTGTTTTTTGGAACTTATTTTTATGTCTTCGCTTTTGCGGATGATTGTATTGCCTGGGCTAGTCAATGTATTTGTGGCCTTATAAGTTCCAGGCGCAAAATCGTTTAGTTCGCATTCAAGAGCAAAGTCGGCAAACTCGCCTTCGCCTGTTTTTATAACGCTTGCCGGAATTATTTTTCCGGAGCCAAAAGGCGATTTGTTAAGAGTTATTATCCCAAAGCCTTTTTCATTCGGCAATCTTCCCGCTATAGGCTTTCTCCAGCAAAGAGCTTCCTTTTTTTTCGGATAGTCTTGAGCTATTTGAAAACTGAAAAATCTTTGTTTTTGGGAATTTATTTTTAATTCGCTCCAAGGAAATGCAATCTCTACAGACCATTTTCCGCCGTCGTAAATCATCCCTTTTTCATGACCTATGTTTCTGCTTATTTTTATTTTATTGCGCTCTGCATTGGGTATATATTCAATGGCGCAGTCAAATATTGTGCCTTTTGCATTTGTCACGAACTGGATTTTTTGCTTGTCAACATTATCGTTGCTGAAAAAATACTCGATTGCCTCATCTTGCCATACACCCCCGTCTGCCTGTAAAACATTGGCCATCGGAGGAGCCTTTAGGCTGCTCTCACTTCCAACATAAAAATTTTCCTCGTCATAGGCCAACTTGACAGAGAATGGAGAATCTTTGCCTGATACATAATCCCCTGATTTAGCCCAGTAAAAATCTTCAAGCTTGACAGCGTTTTCCCATATTTCCTCATCCATTTTCCCGTCAAATGAAATCTTTCCTTTTGCCGGATAAATTTCTTTGCCTAATCGAATGTCTTTTATTTTTAACTTCTTTGAAGAGAATTTATTTTTTTCTTTTTCTTTTTCAAGAAGAATGATCTTTTTTAAATTAAGACTCAATCCGTTCCCGCCTTTTTTTGCAATAAGGGATACCTTGCTCAATAAGTTCCAGCGCGGTGGATGTCCGGCGCGCCTGAAGCCCTTGTCCACAACATATTCTTTTGCGCCTTTTTCCAAAGTTATTTCACGGGCAAGCATCGTTTTGTCAGAAAATGTTGTCTGAACCAGCAGTTTTCCATACGCATTGTGCGGATAGTCGATGACAAGCTTTAAGCCACAAGGGAGAGCGTTTTCTTTAAGCAGAGCGTCAAGCTTTTTTATGTCTGTTGGAAAACTGGCAAGACTTCGCCCTTTTGCGCCTTGAAATGAAATGTTGACTCCTTTTTGAATGCTTTTAATAATTGGAGCTGTTCCGCCTTTTTGACCTGTTCGGCATATATTTGCGGCATCCATTTTCTTTGCGCTGAACAGGGCAATTCCATCTGTTTCGCGTATTGGCTCAAAAGGTTTTTTTGCGGCGATTGCAGCGACAGAAAACATTGTCGTTGCCAAAAAAGCGCAAATTTTTGAATTTAGGCAGAGGCTCATTTTTGTTTCCTTTTTTATTTTATGATTATTATGAATATGATTAAGATGCAAAGAGTTAGTTTTTTAGCGCGGAGGAAGACTCTCTTTTTATTAGTTCAGTAGGCAGTATTATTTTGCATTTGCTCTCGCCTCTTGCTTCCCTCAAATTTTGAACTGCCAGTTGGGACAGCTCTTTTCTGTCAAAAGAAACGCTTGTAAGAGAGGGACTGGCAAGCTCTGAAATGGCTGTGTTGTCAAAGGCGGTTACTGACATATTCTCAGGAACTGACAAGCCTGCTCCATGCGCTAGTTTGATGACGCTTAAGGCTTTGTTTTCATTGTCGCATATAATGGCTGTGACTTTTTTGAAAGATTCTCTTACTTTGTCAAAGGGAGTATTGCCAAATTCAGGAGAAACGTGGGCAATTTCTTCGTTAAATATCATATTATGCTCTTCAAGAGCCTGTTTGTATCCCTGCAGGCGTTCCCAGTAGGCTAGATGTGAAACTGGCCCGCCAAAATAGCCTATTCTGCGATGCCCAAGATTATAAAGATGCTCAAATGCGAGACGGATTCCCTCCATATTGTCCGGGAGAATTGTTTTTGCATCAGCTTCGCGAACATAGTTGCCTATTTGCATGACAGGCATCTTTTCTGCAAGCATGTTGATTATTTCCGCAGATATCCCGCCTCTTATAAATATTCCGTCGATAATGCCTTCGCGGATAGGATGCGGAAATTCTGCCCACTCACGGCTTGATTCGCTGACTGACATAGTAACAAGGTGGCTGTTGTTTTCCGAGAGCTCTTGAGAAAGCGCAGAGACGATGTCGTCATTCAAATAGTTTGAAGGCCCCAAGTTGCTGGGGCCTACAAACAAGAAGCCCAGAGGCTTGGTTTTTGTATCAACTCGGCCGTCAATCGCGTCAGGGTTCAGAAAAGTGCCGCGTCCTCTGAACCTTATGAGAGTTTTATTTTTCACTAGTTCGTCAATGGCTTGACGAATAATCATTCTGCTGACTTTGTAGCTTTCGGCGAGTCCGCGCTCAGTCGGCAACTTTTCGCCGGGCGCGAATTCCATTTTCAAAATGCGCTCTTTCAGCTTGTCGCGGAGCAGCAGATATTTAGGGAAAGAGCTGTTTTTTTGTTCTTTAGTTTCCATTGGCATAGCTTCTTTCTGTTTGCTATAGCCCAATATAAACTAACAAAGCCCAATTGTCAATGATTCTTAGCTAAAATATGCTATTCTAGCCTATTGAGAAATAGCCCAATGTATCCCAATTTAAAGAATATGCGCATAAATGGAGTAAGGATGGGTAATAACAATGAACTTTTAAGACCTGAGGAGGTCCAGTATGACCAGGCTTGAAAGGTTGTTGCCTTGAACCAGCATCGCCTGGCTGGCTTTTTTTAGTATCGATTCTTTGCTGAGACTGGTTATTGACGACGCTATGTCGGCGTCGGCTATTTTGGATTGGGCTTCGCGCAGATTTGCCTCATTGTTCATAAGGGCTTCGCGCGTGTCTTCCAGTCGCACAAGCTCCGTTGCGTTTTGAACCTGAGAGCCCGCAACGTATTCAATAGCTTCGTCTATGACTCCAATTGCTTTTTCGTCTGAAATCTGCAGTCCGTTAGCGGAGTCGATCACTTCATTCCAGTGAACTTCTGTTATTTGCGCGTCTCCGGTGTTGTCATATGTGACCACTTCTCCTATTATTGCGTTGTTCTGGTCGCTGAGGTCTGCCATTTCCAAGTTAATGGTCTGGTCAATTCCCACGTCCGCCTGGACTTTTATGTCCCCGCCTTGAAGAAGCTTTGTTCCATTAAATGTAGCTGCCGCTGTCTCTTTGGAGCTTATTCTGGTTATTTCATTCTGAAGCGATTTGAACTCTGTCGCAAGATTTGCCTGGTCGGCGGAAGAGAGGGTTCCACTTTTTGACTCTATGGCAAGCTCTTTCATCCGTTGGAGACTGTCGCCTATTTGAGATGTCCATGACTGAGAAGTTTGAACCACGGATATGCTGGAGTCAACATTCCGCAAAGCTGAGTTTTCCGCATGGATATCCGCAAGAAGGCGCGCTGCAATGCCTGTTCCGGCAGGATCATCAGTTGGCGCGATTAAGCCGGAGGCTATTTCTTTCATGTATTTTTTTTCATTGGAAGCATTCTGGACATTGCTGGTCCAGATATTGAAAGAAACGCTGTTGTTTTTTATTTGCACTATGGCCTTTCTGACACATTAAGCCTAACTGCTCATTTAACTATTATACAGGAATTTGTGTTTTATTGCAAGGCTTTTTAAATATTTGTGACATATCGGCCGGGAAATGGGCTGAAAGCTGGATTCCTCGCAACTTCCGGGCTTTTCCTGCTCGGCTCAAGGTTGAAATAACACGCGCTTCGGGCTAAGTTCAAAGCCATCATGGATTATGAAATTATAGATCTGCAATCAAAGAAAAGATGGCGCGAGTTGCTCTCGGAATTGCCGAGCAGTCAACGCGACATTTATTTTCTGCCTGAATATTATGAGCTTTGCCATAATTCCGGGAAGGAATTCATTCGTTGTTTTGTGTTCAGGCACAAGGAGCGCCTTGCGCTTTATCCATTTATCGCGACTCCCGTCAGCGGTCTTGGCTTGCTGGATTCAGAATGCGAATACTGCGATATACAGGGGGCGTACGGTTACAATGGAGTGATAAGCTCTTCTTGCGACGCGACGTTTATTGACGCTTTTTACGAAGCTTTCAGTCAGCATTGCATTGAAAGCGGAGTTGTTGCCGAATTCGCGCGTTTTCATCCATTTTTGAATAACCATGAATTCTCCAGCAATCATATGGATGTGCTTTTGAACAGGCAAACAGTCTGGCTTGACTTGACGCAGGGGCATGACGCTATATGGGAGAAATCCTATGCCTCCAGAAACCGCAATATGATAAGAAAGGCCTTGAAGAATAATTTGAGCGCGGAATTTTCGACTGGTCTCGATTCTTACAAAAGGTTTTATGATCTTTACAAAGAAACAATGAAGCGCCTGCAAGCCGATGGCTTTTACTTTTTTGACTGGTCCTATTTTCAGCAAATGTTTGAGCGTCTGGGAAAAATGCAGTTTATTGTGGAGGTTCTTCATGATGGAAGCCCTATAGCTTCAATATTGGTTTTGCATTGCGGCGAATACGCCCATTATCATTTGTCCGCGCGCGATGACAATTTTCACAATCTTGGCGCTGGCAATCTGGCTTTGGATGCGGCGATAAAGCGTCTGGCTGAAGCAGGCTGCAAAAAATTTAATCTTGGCGGCGGCTTTTGCCAGGACGATTCTCTGTTCAAGTTCAAATCTTCTTTTTCAAAGGAGAGGATGAATTTTTATATTGGAAAGAAAATCCATAATCAGGATATTTATCAGAAGCTGTGCAAGGCATGGGAGGAAAAAAATCCTGAGAAGAAAGAGAAATATTCAAAATTTATTTTAAAATACAGGAAATAAAAGATGGAGTCTTACGGCGAAAAAATCTGGAATGAATTGTTTTCTTCTCAAGAATGGGGCAGATATCCTTCTGAAGAAGCCATTCGTTTTTTTCTGCGTTCCAAAAACAAGTTGAAAATGGAAAAGATCAAGGCTCTGGATCTTGGCTGTGGGCAAGGCGCTGTTTCATGGTTCATGGCCAGGGAAGGCGCCGCTGTCACTGCAATGGACGGAGCTCCGGCTGGACTAGACCGCGTAAAGGCGCTTGCCGCTGAGTTTGGCGTGCGCTCCGGGATAGAAACTGTATTGGGGGACATTACAGAGCCTGGCAAGTCTTTGGAGTCGAAGTATGACATTGTCCTTGATCATTATTCCTTGTTCCAAAATAAGGAGGAGCGCATGGTTTCGGCATACAAAGGTCTTTTTGAATTGCTGAACAAGGGCGGCTTTTTGCTGACTTGCGTCTTTGGGCAAAACACATCCAGCTTTGGACATGGAAAGAAAATCTCGGAAAAAACATACACGGACATAACCAAAGGCAGCTTTGTGAACCGCGGATTGACTACGTTTTTTAAAAGAGAACAGCTTGACGAGATCTTCTTGGGCATAGGATTTGAAATAGAATATCGCGAACGCATATTATTGGAAAGAGACGATGTGGTTGATGAAAAACTCGTTACATGCCTTAGAAAACCGCAGGGGCAGAAACTCGGAGCATTATGAAAAATATAGGCGGCGAAATAGAATACACCAATGAGCCGGAACACGGTTTGTCGCAATATCTGACTGATTCTGGCCGCTCGTCTTTGAGGCTGATGCTGAGAAGCGAACCGTTTGCGGACATGAATTTTTTGTTGCCTGATTTTCTTTGCGGAACGATTTTTGACGTGTTCAGGAGCGAAGACGCCAATTTTTCTTTTTATACAGTAAACAAAGATCTTTCAATAAACTGGGAAACAGTGGAAGCTCAGGAATACGATGCCATTTATGTTGTTGACTACTTTGGAATCAGGCATGATCTGTCCAGCGTTGAGCCTGATAAATTTGTTGTGGAAGATTGCGTTTTTCTGCCGAAAGTTGAGAATGTCAGCGGGATAAAAAACTGGGTAGGCTTTAACAGCTTTAGAAAAATATCGGCAGCTGCGGACGGAAGCCTTTTAAAGTCGACAATTCCATTGAACAACGCGCTTGTTCAAACAAGACCTGCCAGGTTTGTGGAGGAGAAAATGCGGGCAAAGAGAATCAAGCTGGAATATATTTATAAAAAAACTCATTCAGAAAGTGAGTATTTGTCGCTCTTTAAGAAGGGCGAAGCTGAACTGGAAATTCAAACAGATATATTTTCCGCCTCAAGCGAAAGCATGCCAGTTATTCTCGATTTTTGCAGTTCCTTTGAGGATGAATGCGCGATAAGACGGAGAAATTATGAAGCATTAAGCCGTTTGCTCAAGATTTCAGTCATTCCAATTCAGACAGATTTTTATTCTTTTTGCGTTTTGGATATTGATGCAAGAAATTCTTTGAGGGAATATCTTTCAAGCCGAAAAATTTTTCTTCCAGTGCATTGGCCCAGGCCGGATGAGGCGCTTGACAACCCTTTATATGACCGCCTTATTTCGATTCCACTGGACTCAAGATTCAATGAAGAGGACATGGCGAGAGTGGCGAACAGCATAAACAGTTTCTACAAATTGGAAAAGTGAGCGTTGAAAAGCTCTTTTATTTCAGGCAGTCGCCAAGTGTCGGCCGGGCGCAGGCAAAGAATGCGCTTGCTGCGGGCATTCCATTTGTCAATGGTTTCGTCATATACATTTTTCCATTTCCCCATTTTTTCATGAATTCCAACAACCGTTGTGTTGTCAGGAAGGCGATGCATGAATATGCTGTGGTTGATAATTTTTGACAACAGCCCCGGCCATGGCTCTATTATCATCAGCTCCGATTCTGGATATTTTTTTGCAAACGCCTCAACTGTCAGCCAGTTGCCAGGGGCAAAAATTATGAGAGCGCATTTTGACGGATCATATTCTGAGCTTTTTAAAAAATTATCAACTTCGCCCGCGATTGCCTCTTTATTTTCCGGAAAAGTCAGGGCTGTTCCATCGGCGTTGAATGTGTAAACTATAGGCAGATCCCGGCCCGCTTCGGAAATGCGATAATTTTTTTCCTCTTTGCTGAATATGTCTTTTTTCAGAGCCTGCGCAAGCTCGGGATTTTTTGGCTCAATAAATGACACCGCAAAATTCCTGAATGCCGCAAACAGCGTAGTGCAAGGCCGATTTAACGCGGCTTCATGCTCGCCGTTTAAGCGTTTTTCAGCATATTGAAAATCTCCCGCGAGGTCATCGCAAAGGTCCAGCGTTAACGCGGGGCGAATGTTTGCCGGAGCTGAAGCGGATTGCGGCGTTTCTGAAAATATATCTTCAACTGTTTCATTGATGGCTGCTATAAAATTAACTCCGTTGGCTTGCTTTATGAGCTCCTGCTCTTTTCTTTGCATCATTGCCATTGCTCTTTTCATTCCGTTTATGCTTGGCATGTCCGGCATTTGAGAATTCAGCTCTTCCTGAAGTTTGTCCGAGCATTTGATTTGTTCCCTTATTATCGATGTATAATTTGAGAACGGCTCAATAATGGATTTAATGTCTATTCCCGCATCTTTGTTTTGCCGGGGCTCTATGGATATTTTCTTGTCTGTTTGGCCAATGAATTTTTCACTGAATTTTTCCAGAGATATTTTTTTGGCTTCCTCAATAAGAGCTCCTTCGCTTGCGCAGTTGTATATTTCTGAGCCTTCATGTTCGCTTTTTGCCTTTGCTATGAAGTCTCTTATTGCTTCCCGCAAAATTTCGAATGCATGGTTTGTCCATACTTTCCCCCCATTGTTTCCGTCTATCTCAAAAAGATTTCCCGAATAGGGATTGGCGTTGCCTCCATAATATCCATCAACATGCGTTGCGGAGCCTGACAGGCACAGATCATTGCCGATCAGAGCCATTTTTTTGCAGCCCAATTTCAGCGCAAAGTCAATGCAGGTTACGGTCGAGGTGCGCGACACCTCACAGGAATTAAGCTTTATTCCGCATTCGTCCAGATATCTGTTGAAGAAAAGGGAGTCGCCGCGAATCCAGATTATTTTGCGGAAAGACAACGCATTGGCGGGCGACACTCCCGTTGTAGCCACAAGGGCGCTTTCAGGGGAGGGATTCCATGGAGTGTCGCATTCAGACTCATAATCGATTTGAACAATAAAGTCAGGCGTTATTCCTCTTTCAGAAAGCCACTGTCCCATTCTTCCCGACGCTATGATTATGACTTTGTCGGATATTTTTTTTAAAAAAGACACCTGGGATGACGCGGATGGGCCCGCTCCGCAGATTATTGCCGGAAGAGGCGGATTCGGTTTTTGGGGAAACAAGGCTCCATCGCGCTTAATCAAGGGAATATTCTGGATGGAACTTCTGAGTTTTGCCAATCTGTCAGCTCTTTCATTATGCAGATTTAACAAGGCGTTGTCCGAGGCTTTTTTTATTAATGACAATTCTTTGTTCGCGTTTGATTCCTGACTGCCCGCATAAATGATTTTTTCAGCTTTAACGCAGGATGCAATAAGCATTATTTGATCGGGCGCCGTTTCTTTGAAAAATGGGATGGACAGAGTTAATTCATTTTTGGGAGCTTTGCAACACTTTTTAAAATTATGGCTTTGCGGAAGATAGAAATACAAAAGGACACAGTCGCCGGGAACAGATTTCCTGACAGAATGCATGCTGTCAGAATCAGGAGCGCCCGCATATATATAAAGCAGGCGCCTGATTTCCTGTCCGGTGGCGAAGCGCTGGCGCAACATGAGGAGCAATTTGTCCTCGAACATCTTATCGTCGGCATCCCGCATATTAGTATTAAAATGTTATTTAGTTTAGTATAGACTCCTGAGACTTCTGATTATAAGCCCTTTTTCGACCTGTTTCAAATTCAGTTTTTTGTCAGGCTTTAAAGTTATGCTTAAATTGCGCCCGGGACGCATATGAAAAAAGTTGTCTGAAAAGACGGCGTCAAAGTTTTCCAGCTCCAGCCAAACCCACATGGCCGGCTTGTCGGAGCTGAGAGCCGCGCTGAAAGATCCGTCGCTTTCTTCGCATATTTTAGCTGTTATGGCGGGTGTCCTGAGCTCAATTGACTTAGGCTTGTAGAGCGTGACCAGATTGCTGGATTCTGTTTTTCCTTCGCGCGTCAGCTCCAGCCAGAGCATCAGATTGCGGCCATGAAGATTTTTCGCATATTTGCTGAGATCAAGCGTTTCGACTTTTCTGGTTTTTCCATATTGTATTTTTACGCTTTTTGCCCCTTCGGTCAAAACATTGCCGTCAACATCAGTAAGGGTCCACTTTGCTTCACAGGCTGTGTTTCCATGCAAGTCGCTTGTGGCAAAAATGTCGACGGAGCTCTTTTTCCAGTCTTCCACTCCGGAGACAAGCAGTGGCGCGTAAAAGCGTTTTGCCATGTAATTCTGAGCTTTCCAGCGGCCATAATAGTCGATGGATGACCAGCTTGCCACGGGCCAGCAGTCATTTAACTGCCAGTATATCGATCCCATGCACTGCGGCGCTCTGCGCCAGGCTTCGGTGGCGTAAGTGATTGCCATGCCCTGGAGAATCTGGCTCGCCCATAGAACGCTGTCAAAATCTTTGGGCATTTTGAACCAGTCGTGCATATAGCTCATTATGGCGGCGTTGCCTATTGGAGCGCGCTGATGATGATCCATTACCCAGCTTGTTATGTTGCGGTCTTTTTCTTCGGTGTAGGCGTAAACGGTTTTCGGCTCGGGAAAGCTTTGAAAGCCGAATTCGCTGACAAAGCGGCGGGGCTCTGACTCCCGGTACCATTCAAATGGCTGGCGGCCATGCCAGACAGACCATAGGTGAGCATCGCCTGACTCAGCGTTGTTGTAGTCGCAGCGGTCGCCCATTGGCGTATGAGGACTGCCAGGCCAATACGATGTTTCAGGATTGAGCTCTTCAACGATTTTCCGCAACAGCTTGTCGAAAAGCTCCCCGTAATCTTTCCAGTTCATAGCCCATCCAGACCATTCTTCTTTCACATGCCCCTGCTCAAGCTCATTGTTTCCGCACCAGAAGGAAATGCACGGATGATGGCGCAGGCGCTTCACGTTTTGCTCGGCTTCTATGCGCACATTGTCCATGAATTCCTTATCGAAAGCCGGGTACTCTGTGCATGCAAACATGAAATCCTGCCATACGCAGATTCCCATTTCGTCGCACAGTTCATAGAAATCGTCATTCTCATAAATGCCGCCGCCCCATATCCTCAGCATGTTCATGTTGGCTTCGACGGCACTGCCGATGAGTTTTTTGTAGCGCTCCCGCGTCATTCGGGTTATGAATGAGTCCGCGGGAATCCAGTTTGCGCCTTTTACATAGAATTTGATGCCGTTTGCCGCGAAGCAGAACGACTCGCCCCATTCGTCTTTTTCCCTCACAAGCTTCATGGTTCTGAGTCCTATCCTTTTTGCGGCGGAGTCCAGAAGCTCTGACGATTTGTCGAACAGCTCGACTTTTACATCGTAGAGATTTGCCTCGCCCAATCCATTGGGCCACCAGAGCTCGGGATTGTCAATGTCAAACGTTGCGGCGCCTTTTTTGCCCTTTATGTCAATTGTCTCGGCTTGAAGGTCCTTGCCTTTAAATGAAACATAAATTTTTGCTGAAAGCTTTGAGCCTCCCCCCTTTTCCAGAGAAATGGCAATGTCCAGTTTTGCTTTTTTGTTGGCGTGTGTCTGCCGTATTTCAACATCGGCTATTCGCGCGTTGCTGAAAGCCGCAAGTTCGATGTCTTTCCATATTCCGCATGTAACCAACGCCGGGCCCCAGTCCCAGCCAAAGTTGCATTGTTCTTTGCGTATCCAACTGCCGGAGTCGCGTTTATTGAAACCGACTGGCTGAAGAACTTCGTGTCGGGCTGGATATTTATGCTCACGCTGCTTTTTTTCCAGATAAGGGAAGACTGAGTTGAATCTTATTTCAATTTTATTTCTTCCGTTTTTCAGCAACGCCTTAGCGTCGAATTCGTAGCTTCTAAACATATTGTCGGTTAAGCCAATGAGCTTCCCGTTGATTTTTATCTTCGTCAACGTGTCAAGTCCTTTGCATCGGAGGAGAACTCGCTCATTTTTCAAAAATTCTTTGTCGACGTCAAATTCGCGGGTGTAAATCCAGTTTTTGTCTTCAATCCATTTAACGTCAAGTTCATTGTCGCGATAAAAAGGATCTTCAATCTTGCCCGCATTGATAAGGTCGGTATGAATCAAACCGGGGACTTTCGCAGGAATAGATTCGCTGTTTTTTTCTGATGACCTGACCTGCCATGCGCCGTTTAATGACAATATTTCCATGATATTTCCTTTCGAAGGCAACAGCCTCCCTATTAAGATGATGCTTAATTATACATGGAGGCGGATAAAAGAGAATGTCCAAAAGAGGAAAAGAGATATCAATTCCTGCAAAAAAAGCTCAACCCAGTTGGCGGCGAAGCCACTTAAAAAAAAGCTCAACGCAGTTGGCGGCGAAGCCACTTAAAAAAAAAGCTCAACGCAGTTGTAAAAAAACCGGATTTTATCCGGACGCCTGCCGGGGCGGAATCCCGGCTCGGCAAAGCCGAAAGTGAAAGGAATAAATGAATCACGCGACAGCGAACAAAAAGTATTGCAACGCTGTACAAAAAAAGTGCAATAATTTAAATGCAATCGCCTAAAAATAAAGGAGATGCCCATAGTGGCACCTGTTTTATAAAAGCTCGCCAGGATGCTTTAAAAGCCACGTGTTAGCATGATTTCGATTAGGCTCGAGGGTGAATGCTTGCACAAAAAACCTTGAAATATGCAGTATATAAATCGTTACGATTAAATTTATTAGATTAAATAAATTCCATGTGTTTGTAATCGTTGCTCATCGAGAGGATAATCTTGCCGATATATTTGAGCAATTTTCCATTCAATGGAATTTCTATCAATGTGAAATTTATCGTCAACTTTTACAGGAAGAGGAATTCTATAGCGTCCCTCATCGCAATTCACAAAAGTCACTTTCAACAACAATGTGGTTAAGTAATATATACAGACATAAAAAGAGTCAGCTTGGACATTGTGAAATGTATCTGTCCATGGTTCATTAAAATTTGGATTTATAGTTTCCCCATCTTTTATTACAAATTCTGGTCTTTCATGGTGATAAATATAATTGTCATCACAACTTTTTTCCCAATCATTTGGGTTTTCTACAATTTTGTTGAACAGTTCCAATGGGGGTAAATCAAATCCAAATCGCTCTCTCCACATCATTTCTATATTTGCCTCTGTAGCAGTCTCTTTGAGAGGGGTGTTCGTATCACCTAAGCGGGTATATATGACTCCATTTCTTATTGTTCCCTTTCGGTTATTTTTATCTTTTAGGAGAAAAAATGGTTTATCTGGTCGATTTTTAATAATCAATATATCAATTTCATGGTTTTCTATTTTTATTGTTTCTAAAGATACAGAGGGTATCCTATTTAAGTTGGATTCACGTAGTAAATCTTGAAAATGTGCATTTACTTTTCTGTTAGAATCATTTTCAACTCCAACTATTTTTTTAGTTTTATCCTCAATTCCAAAGAGTAAATACCTTGTGCCGTCATAATATGAATTAGCTAAACATAAAATATCGTGTAACAAATTCATAGTATTATCGTGATACTGTACCTTGAACTCCAAAAATTCACATTCTTCTTGATTTAGTATTGACTGTAAATCCAATTTATCCATAATTCATTCCTATCGTTTGTGTAGATTAATGTAAGTTGAAGCTGAGAACATGCAATTCCATTCTGTAAATATCCAATTACATCAGCCACTCTCTCAAAATGGCTCCGCTAATTTTTGATAAATTTAAATAGCCAAGAGGTGGCGTAGATAGGGTCTGTCCAGAAAAAAGTAAGTTTTTTAAATAGAGAGAGATACATTT
>CAZYVR010000140.1:0-13554 GCA_964651145.1 uncultured Victivallales bacterium
TACGGGGAGAAGCTCCGATGCAAATAACCATGTTTTTGATTCTGGGCCTGCAGGTCTTTCCATCGGAGCTTCTCCCCGTAGCCGGAAGCGGCCTGCTCTTGTCAGTTTTTTTGATTATTGTCGCGCGTCCCGCCGCGGTCTTCCTGACTATGGCTCGAAGCAAATTAAAGTTGCAGGAAAAGATCTTCATATCCTGGGGCGGTCTTCGCGGAGCGGTTCCTATTGTGTTTGCAACTTTCCCTATGATGGCAAATTATGTCCACGCGCGAATGATTTTCAATCTAGTGTTCTTTATCGTTCTGACCTCTGTGGTCTTGCAGGGAAAAACACTGAGACTGGTTGCCAAATGGCTTAATCTGTACAGCGGGGAGCCGCCAAAACCCAGATATCCGTTGGAATATGAGCCGACGGAACAGGAGAGGGAATCGAACCAATCGAAAATGCGGGAATTTGAAATTTCGAAAGATTCAGCTCTGGCAGGCAGGAAAATATCCCAAGCCAGAATGCCGAAAGGGGCTCTGATAGTCCTGATAAGAAGGAAGGAAAAGTTCCTCATCCCCAACAGCGATATTGTGATTGCCCCGGAAGACAGTCTGCTGGTTCTGGCAGAGCCGGAAGCCATGAATCAGGCGGAATCTGTTTTATCAAAAATCATAAAAAAGACTAACAACAATAAATTGAATGAAAACGCATCTGCATAAAAAAATCTTTTTTTTTGAGAATTGACTGAACTATTTCAATATTTTGTTTGTCTTAATAGTTAATTGTATTTAAAATGATATATTATCATCATATTGGCAACAACATAATTTGAGGCGGACATATGAGTTTTTTGAACTTTCAGGCGCTATGGCATCTTCTGTGGATATTTCCCTTGCTGGCTCTTCTTTACTGGAGAGCCAAAACTAAACGCTCAAAATTTTTGTCAAAAGCGCTGGGTTCGCGAGCAGACGACCCTGAATATGTTCAATTGTCAAAAGGGCGCAGGTTCCTGCGCTTCGTTATATTTCTTGTCGCTGTGTTTTTCCTTATGCTTGCGGCAGCGCGCCCTTACTGGGGCATGAAAATTATGCCTTTTACGGGAAAAGGCCGGGATTTACTGATTGCGTTTGACGTCTCTAAAAGCATGTTGTCCAAAGACATCCAGCCGTCCCGACTCGACCACGCCAAATGGTTTGTGCGTCAATTGGCAAGCGACCCCTATGGCGACCGCTACGGGTTGATAGCCTTTGCCGGCTCATCTTTTCTTGAATGCCCGCTGACCTCTGACAAAACCAGTTTTTTCCAGGTGCTTGACGAGCTTGAGCCAGACACGATTCCGCTTGGCGGAACAAATATTCAAAAGGCGCTTGAAACCTCTCTTCTGGCTTTTAAAGCGGCAGAAAGCGGGCATCGCGCCATAATCCTGATAAGCGATGGCGACGAGCTAACCGGCAACAGCGCAAAAGTCCTGGCTCAACTCAAGGCAAAAAAAATACCTCTTTTCGTAGTTGGCGTAGGAGACCCGGCGAAGCCAGGACTCATACCAATTCGCAGCAAGGACGGCAAGGTGGCATTTCTTAGAGATTCAAAAGGCGAACTGGTGAAAAGCAAACTGAACGAGCCCCAATTAAGCAAACTTGCTCTTGACACCAACGGCATTTACGTAAGATCGACAGCCGCCAATGCCGGCCTGCAGGAAGTGCTTCAAAGAGTCCAGTCTCTTGTTCCCAAAGATTTTGGCAGCGGCAAACGCACGAAGCCAATAGAGCGTTTTCATTTTCCGCTGTTGATATCCATCATCCTTTTTCTTGCCTGGCTGAGCATTTCCGAGCGACGCTCAAATGGAACAAAATTCAAAAAAGCTGCGCTTCTTGCCGGAGGAATTATGCTCCTCTCATTTGGCGCTGCCAATAATGCATCAGCTCAAGCGCCGGGCTTGCAACAGCCTCCCCGAAAACAATTTCAAGGAATACCAGCAAGCGGAGCAAATTTGCTGCCCAAAAAAACTCAGTCTCAGCCGATAACACCGGAAGCCCCCCCTGCGATTGACCCGAAGGATGCAAACAACCCTGAAGCTCTATTCAACAAGGGCTTGGAGCTGCAGAAGAAAAAAAGCAAACACGCCTCTGCATTTTATGAACAGGCTATTAACCTTTCAGGAAAAAATCCGAATGCAAGGGGCAGGTCTTATCAGAACATAGGCGTTATAATACACAACAAAGCCAGAGCTGAACTAATGAAATCTATTGGCTTGGTCAAGCAGCAGAATCTGGACGGCGCATTGAAAAATATTGATGTGGCAATGAAAGAAATGAGCAAAGCCGAAGAAATGTATGTTCAGTCAATGAGCTTAAGCTCTCAATTGGAGACGAATCAGGATAAATCGCCTGCCCCCAAAAACAAAGACAAAGAAAATAAAGTCGAAAAAGTTCGTCCGCTTAATATTGCCGTCAATCAGCAAAAACTCCTCAATGACCAACAAATGGCAGAGCGTCTCAAAAAAATGATAGAAGAACTGAAGAAAAAACAAAAAGAAGCTCAAAAGAAAACTCAAAAAGCCAAGCAAGAGCAAAAGAAATCAAATCAAAAGAAGCAAGATCAAAAGAAACAAGATCAAAAGAAACAAGATCAAAAGAAGCAAGATCAAAAGAAAAGCAAACCTCAGGACAAAGTTGGCCCTCAAGAAAAAGCAGACAAAGCTCGACAAGAAGCCCAAAAAGCTGTTGACGACTTCAAGGAACAAGCTCAAAAGCTGAAACAGAAAAAGATGGAAAATGCGGCTAAAAAAGCGCAGCAAGAGTTGAAGAAAGCAGAAGAAGCGCAGAAAAAAGATCAGGGAAAAAAAGCAGAAGAACACCTAAAAAAAGCTCTTGACCACCTTGGCAACGATAAGCAGGATAAAAAGAAACAGGACAAAAAGAAGGACAAAGGCAAAAAAGGCAAAGACAAGAAAGATAAACAGGACAAACAAAATAAAGACAAAAACGACCAGAAATTGCCAAAGCCAAAACAGCAGAAAGCTCAGCCTCAAAAAGCTGAAAAAGAAAAGAAAATTGACAAGAAACAGGCAGAAGCCTTGCTTGAAATAATGGCAAATCAGGAAAAAAGCCTGCGCGATGCCATAAAAGAAAAACAGAAAAAACACTACAAAGTCAGGGGCGTTGAAAAAGACTGGTAAAACTATAAATTAATAGACAAGCGCGTTCTAAAAGTTATCTTAGAACGCACAACGGTATAATATAAAGGATATAGAATTTTGGATATAATTAAATACATGTTTGCTGTGACATTGTCTTTTATAGTCGCAACTGGAGCGTTTGCCGCCCAAATGAAACTGGCAATATCTCCACAACCGGTAAATGTGGGCGAACCTGCGCAATTGCGCATCTCATCTGACAACGCCTATCCGGTGGTCATTAGATTTCCGGAAGTGGAAGGGATAAGTTGGAGTCAGGGAGCAAGCCGAAGCATGCGCTCCAGCACAATTAATTACAAAACAGTTACGACAGCCGAGTCCATATACACTTTCAACGTTTCGAAAAAAGGAACTTACAACATCCCTCCCATCGAAATCCAACTGGGCGGAAAAAGACTCAAGACGGAACCTTTCACGTTTAAAGCTTACGAACGGCGCTTTAATGTCGAAAACTCCGGCGACAAAAGCAAAGGCAAGGGGGCAGGAATGAAAGACCTCCTGTTTGCAAAGCTGGCTGTACTCTCCGACAAAGAGGATTTTTTTGTGGGCGAGGAAGTTCCTGTCGAAATAAGGATATATGTTTACAAAGGCATGAACATTCAGCTTTCATGGCCTGAAATAGATGTAAAGAATGCGGTGTTCAAGGATTACAGCAAAATCAACAAAGACAGTGACAAGTTTGCGCCTTGCCGTCAATTATCCGAGCGCATTGACGGGCAAACGTTCAATGTTTACGCCTTCCGCACCGCCTTCCGTCCTATTATGCAAGGGGCATTGGATATAACTGCCGTGGAAAATTGCCAAATAAAAATTCCACGCGAAAGAAACAGAAGACGCAGCCTTTTTGAAGATGATGATTTATTCAGCGGCTTTGGCGGGATCATGGATCCATTTAATCGCTATAAGGTCATTTCGCATAAAGCTGTGGCGAAAAAAATCAAAATAATGGTCAAACCCTTGCCGGAACCGCCTGATGGATCAAATTTTTTGGGTCTCGTTGGCAATTGGCATGTAAGCACAAGGCTTTCTTCCGGGACATACAAAGTTGGAGAACCCATAACCTTGACGCTGAATATTCGCGGAAAAGGAACTCTTGAAACCTTGACGGCTCCCAAACTGAAAATTCCCGGCTTCAGACTCTATCCTCCGGAAATAGACAAAAAAACACAGATATCAGACGGAATTCAGAGAGTGGAAATAAGATACGTAATGATCCCCCTCGAAGAAGGCCCGTCGAATATTGACGTTTTCACATCCATTTTTTCAACGGTTTTAGGCGCGTACAAAGATTTCAGTTTGAAGAAAAAGATTAGAGTTAAAAAATCGGAAGACCGTTCGTCTTCCGGCCAGGTGGTTCTCAATTCAGACAATGCAACCGCAAAAAAACCCATTGCTAAAACCCGCGAAAAAGAACAGCGCAAATCCGGCATTCTTTATTTAAAAAAGAGCCCCATGGGGAAAGTGGCGGTCCCATTGCGGAGAAATTATTTTGTTATTTTAATTGCTCTGCTTGTGATTGCTCCGTTGCTCTGGCTCATCAGCGAACTCCTTCATTATCGCAGGCAAAAACTCAGCTCCGATCCAAAACTGCGCAGAAAACTGGCGGCTCAAGCCGTGCGGGGCTCTGTGTTAAAAAGACTTAAGGCCGCATCCCCCGACGAGCTTGACGACGTAGTCTGCAAAGATGTTGTTCCATATTTAAACGACTTGCTTGCATTGCCGCCTGGCACAACCGCGTCCGAGCTGGTTGAAAATGTCAAAGACAGCGAACTGGCCGATTGCCTGGGGCATATTGGCGAATCAAGTTATATGCCAGGAGCCGGAACTATGGATAAAAACGAATTGAAAAATAGAATTCACAAAGCTCTGAAAAGATATGCGGCAATAATCGTCATATTATTTCTGCCATTCAACATTTTTGCGGGAGAAAAAATTTCTGAGCCGGCAAGCAAAAGCGCTTCCATTAAAAGTTCAGACGAGGCTTTGACAGCCTACGACAAAGGCGAATTTGCAAAGGCCGCTAAATATTACAAGAGCAAAATCAATCCTCGCAACCCCGATCCTGGCTTGTTGTACAATCTGGGCAATTGCTTGTGTCAAATGGGCGATTTCTCCAAAGCGCTTGTATGCTATGAGCGCGCGCGCAAACTTGCCCCGCGTGACTCGGATATTTTTGAAAACATGAATTATGTCAGAAGAAAACTCTTTTTGCCGGAAGCCGGACTTGCCCGGAACCCCTTTGAGCTCCTACTTGAACTCAGGGCTTCATTCAGGCCTGATCAATGGATGTTGATTGCGGCTTTTGCCTGGCTTTTCTGTGGAATAGTATTGGCATTGAGACGCGCTATTCCCGGGAAAAAATGGATATTAATGCTGGCTCCGGGAGCCTTGTGCATCGCTATTTGCCTGCTTGCGTCCATAAGCCAATACTACAACGGCTACAGCTCCAGCAGGGCTATAATCATTGTCAACAATGCGCCCGTATACAATCTCCCGTCGGAAAAATCAGGAAAGGCGGATTTCAAGCTCAAAGACGGCGAGCTTGTCAATATAGAAGAGCAACGTCAGAACTGGGCCAGAGTCCGCGCGGACAACGTGGAAGGCTGGGTTCACCGCGATGAACTTGCGCGCCTATGGGGCAATTGGAGCGAGTTTTTTAAAAAGCTGGCGATAAATAAACAAACATCCAATGACAACTGATTTTGAGTTTAGCGAAAGCCTCATTTGCTGAAGGATTCCCCACTCACAAACATATACAAACGCCCTTTGACCATGCTCGATTAAGCATGTATAGTTTATTCATTGAATAGAGATATACACGCAAAGAATAAGACGAGGGCTAAATGTTATGTTAAAGAAAACTTTTTTGCTTATAACTTTAATAGCGACTCTCCTCGTTCCCGGTTGCAAGAAAAAACCGGATAAGAAGAGCGAACTTCTCATTTACTGCGGCATTACAATGATCCGGCCGATGAAAGAAATTGCGGAAATCATTGAAAAAAAAAACAACTGCATCATAAAAATAGCAAAAGGCGCCTCTGGCAATCTCCTGCAGTCATTAAAGATCAATAAACTGGGCGACTTGTATTTGCCGGGAAGTGAAACTTATATGCAAAAATGCAAGGCAGACGGCCTTCTCATAGGCGCCCCCTTGCTTGTCGGCTACAATCAGGCGGCAATGATGGTAGCAAAAGGCAACCCGAAAAAGGTAAAAGCCAACCTCGACGAGTTGTTGAAGCCGGAATACACAATAGTCTTGGGCAATCCGGAGACGGGCAGCATAGGAAAAGAAACTCAAAAAATCCTAAGCAAAAAAGGAATAGAAAAGTCAGCCTACAAAAAAGCTTTATATTTCACCACCGACTCAAAAGACCTGACCAAGGCAATTCGGGACAGAAAAGCGGATATAGTCATCAACTGGCGCGCCATTTCATGCCAGCGGGAAAACAACACCTTTCTGGAAGCTCTGGGAATAAGCGAAAAATATGCGACAAAGAAAAAATTATTGATAGGTCTTTTAAAATTCTCAAAAAATAAAAAAACAGCCAGTAAATTTATAGATTATGCTTGTTCGCCAAAAGGACGCAAAATCTTTAAAAAACACGGATTCCAATAAAAATAAAATGTCAAATAAATCAACATCGTTTTACATTTGCCTTTTGCTTGGAATATTTATATTTGGCATATCCTCAGTGTCTATTTCACATTATTATTTCAGAGATCAGATCAAGGAAATTGACGCAAAGCTCGACAACGAGCGCGCCAGGATTAAGTTGGGCGAAGAAATAGTCAACAACCTGATGCAGACTGAAGCTGATTTTTTCAGAATAGCCTTCGCCAGAAATCCTCATGAAATACATTTCCTTGCAGACAGAATACGCAAAGCCGTCAAAAAAATAAGAGAAGCCCTGAAGGTTCTGGAAAAAGGAGGCACTCTGAAATGGACAGAGCTCCTTAATGACGAAACCCATGATGAAATAACAAGACGCATTGACTATACTAGCGAAAACGAAGATTCCTTTATGTTGGAAATAATCAACTTGCGCCCCAAGCTGATTGATGTTGACTCAAAGCTGGACATTCTCCTGAAAAAAGTAAAGAAAAGAAACTTGATTCAGAAAAACAACGACATGCCCGCATTGAGCATTGCGATGTCAGAGCTTGAGTCTTTTATGAAAACAGTTCCCCCACTTTTTCTAAGAATGTCGGAACACGCAAATCAGCTGTTCTATTCGGCAAACATCGACATGGAAGCAATAAAGGCAACAATCAAAAACGACAAATACTTTTTTTATATTTTTGAAATTATCTGGATTATCTTTATTATTGCCATTGTGTTGACTCTGGGGGGCATCGTTGCCATCCAGGCGCTCCGCACAAGCTCTGAATTAAACAAAGCCAAGGAAAACATTGAAACTATTATGGAATCTCTTCCAGTAGGCCTTGTCATTGTCGGAAAAGATCGAAAAATCCAAAAGGTAAACCAAATGGCCTGCCATCTTATTGAAGCGAGCAGCGAGGAAGAAGTGATAGGCATGCCTTGTGGGAATATTTTCGCCCATCATCGCACAGTATGCCCTTTTGCTGAAGGAATAGACACATTTTTGCCAATATTGAATGAAGAATCTGAGTTGATTGTTGCAAAAGGAAATAATATTCCAATAATGAAAAACACAATCCCGCTTATGCTGAACGGAAAACTCGCAATGCTTGAAATATTCATGGACATTTCTCTTATTAAAGACTCAGAAAGAGAATTGGCTGTGGCAAAAAATCAGGCAGAAGCCGCAAATCGGGCAAAAAGCGCGTTTCTTGCAAACATGTCGCACGAAATCCGAACTCCGATGAATGCGGTAATGGGAATGAGCGAACTGATTCTGGACAGCGAATTGACGGAGGAACAGCGCTCGCAAGCCAACACTATATATTCATCCGCTGAATCTCTGCTGGCAATATTGAACGACATACTGGATTTCTCCAAAATAGAGGCAGGCAAGCTGGATATAGCGCCCGAGCAAATAGATCTATACCAACAGATAGAAAACATTGTGCAAACTATGAAGTTGAAGGCTGATGAAAAAGCGCTCGACTTAATTGTTCACATTACCCCTAATGTCCCTCGCAAAATAGTGGCTGATCCTACACGCTTGCGACAGATCCTCATAAACCTGATAGGAAATGCAATAAAATTCACAAAATCCGGGCATGTGATCCTTGACGTGCTCTGCGAATATATAAATTTGAATAAAACCTTGCTCAATTTCTCAGTTGAAGACACAGGAATAGGCATTCAAGAAGAAAAGCTTGAGCATATTTTTGAACAGTTTTCTCAGGCAGATTCCTCAACTACCCGACAGTTTGGCGGTTCAGGATTAGGATTGGCCATTTGCAAGCGTCTTGTCAACATAATGGGCGGCAGGATAAACGTACAAAGCGTTTTAGGCAAAGGCTCCGTTTTTTACTTTGACATTGAATTCCCCATAGCGCAGGGCGAACTGCTTTCTTCGCAAAAAAAGGTTGACTTGCACGGACTCAGAGTAATTGCAGTAGACGACAATGAGATCAATCTAAAAATTCTGGAAGAGCAATTGATTGACTGGAAAATCGACTGCGTGATGAGCTCATCGGGCGAAGACGCGCTTAAAATAATGCGAAAAGCCGAGAAAAACGGCAAACCGTTTGACGTGGCAGTGCTTGATTATCACATGCCAGAGATGGACGGAACCGAATTGGCCATAAGAATAAAAGGCGATCCAAAACTTAAACAAGTTTTGCTGATGATGCTCAGTTCGGTTTCAAATGCAGAGCGCGAAAAACTGATGTCCCTGGGCTTCTCTGTGATTATGAACAAACCAATAAAACCCTCGGAATTTATAGAAGCGTTGTCCATCGTATGGTCATTGCATCATGCTGGACATCACCCTAAAATGTTGGATCTTGACAGCACCCGATCCATTGACGAGAACATGCCTCAGCGAGACGATGGACAAAGATACATGGCCAATGTTCTCATTGTTGAGGACAATTCAGTAAATATGGCTCTGGCTGTAAAAATTCTTGAAAAATTTGGCTGCAAAGTGACAAAGACAAACGGATGGCCTTGAAGCAATAAAAGCCGCAGAGAATCAGCTTTTTGACATCATATTCATGGATTGCCAGATGCCTAGAATGAATGGAATAGACGCGACAAGAATAATCCGCGGCAATCCTGATTGCGCAAACTCAAAAACGCCCATAGTGGCGCTTACCGCCAACGCCATGAATGCCGACAGAGAAGATTGCCTAAGCTCCGGAATGAATGACTTTATAACAAAGCCTTTCAGAAAAAAACAACTCCAGATGATTCTTGACAAATACAATGCAGGAAAGTACAAGGCTCTCAAAAGCGAGAAACTGCGCTTCCTTATTGTGGATGACGACAAAAACATAAGAGAGCTTCTGGAGCGCATATTAAAGACAGAGTTTCCGCGGTGCGCTGTCTGGACAGCATCAAATGGCGTGCAGGCCTGCATGCTTCTCGGGAGTTGCGCGCCCAACATTATCATTGTCGACATTGTAATGGAATATGTGGACGGCGTCGCGGTTATCCGTTATCTGAACAATGACAACAGATTTGGAAACATTCCAATAATCGTCATATCCGCTCTGCCGCCTGAATCCGACGACTCATTCACTGATCTAAAAATAAACGCTTATCTGCAAAAGCCCTTCCATCCAGGCGAAGTTGTGAAAGCGGTAAAAAACTGCATCAGTTAAGTTTTTTCACGACTTGCTCTATCGCAAATTCTGACTGATCTTCATTGAGCAAAAGGCAGGTCCGCACATCGTGCAGTGGTCACTTTTTGCATTCTCGCCTGAAGGCTTTCCTTCATTCTGTTCTCTCAAGGCTTCCTCGCGGTACTCACGCGCCCTGTCGGGATCAAGAGCCAGTTCAAACTGCTTTTCCCAATCGAATTCAGCACGGGCTTTGCTAATTTCGTCATCGCGCTTCCTGGCTAGAGGCTTATTCAAGGCGATATCAGCCGAGTGCGCCGCTATCTTATAGGCTATGACTCCATTTCTGACGTCTTCATCATTTGGCAGCCCCAGATGCTCCTTGGGGGTAACATAGCAAAGCATGGCCGCGCCGTGATAAGCTCCCATTGTGGCTCCGATTGCGCTTGTTATATGGTCATATCCAGGCGCGCAGTCTGTAACCACCGGCCCTAGAATATAGAATGGAGCCCCGTCGCATATATCCTCTTCTTTCTTCATGTTCATCTCTATCTCGTTGAACGGGATATGCCCCGGGCCATCAATCATGACCTGAACGCCAGCTTCGCGGCTTCTCCTTCCCAGCTCGCCCAAAACCTCAAGTTCAGAGAATTGCGCTTCGTCGCTTGCGTCCGCAAGGCATCCCGGACGGAGTCCATCGCCAAGCGACAATGTCACATCGTATTTAACGCAGACCTCAAGGATCTTGTCGAAATTATCATAAAAAGGATTTTCTTTTTTGTTCACATTCATCCACTGCGCGATCAATGCGCCGCCGCGACTGACAATTTTAAGAAGGCGCTTTGCGGCCATGGGCACATGCCTGTGGAGCAATCCTGCATGTATTGTCATATAGTCAACGCCTTGTTCGGCCTGTTCGCTGATGACATCCATAATCAATTCAGCGCTAAGATCATTCGGATTTTCCAGCCTGCTTATGGCTTCATATATAGGAACTGTCCCTATGGGAGCTGTGCTGTGTTCTATTATCTGGCTGCGTATGTCATGAATGTTTCCGCCAGTGCTCAAGTCCATTACTGTGTCGGCTCCGTATTTCAACGCAGTGTTGAGTTTTGCGATTTCTTTGCCGGGGCAGCTCGAAAGTGAAGAATTGCCGATATTAGCGTTTATTTTGGTATAAAGCGCTTTGCCGATGCCGATGGGAAGCAGATTTTTATGGTTGATGTTTGCCGGAATTACGATTCTGCCCGCAGCGACTTCATCTCTTATAAATTCAGGGTCGCGGTTTTCTTTGACGGCCACAGCCTTTATTTGCGGTGTTATTTCTCCGCATCGCGCGCGGCTGATTTGTGTTATTTTCTGCACAGGTTTTCCTCCAAAAGTTGTATCGTTTTGATTGTTGCTCCTTCGTGACTGGCAATAGCCTCTTTTGCCTTTTCTCCAAGCTCTCCTCTAAGCGAAGCGTCTTTTAAAAGACGCTTCAACGCCAATTCGAGTTCCGAATCAGAAGCTATTGTTATCAGGGCGTCTTTTTCTTTCAGCGCGTTAAGCACAAATCTGAAATTTCTGAGAACATTCCCGGAAACTATCGGCTTGCCAAGCAGCGCCGGTTCTATCAGATTATGCCCCTCGTCGTGTCCAGCCAGGCTTTTGCCCATTATGACAATATCGGCCTGGTTCATAAAAGAAAGCATTTCCCCGGTTGTGTCAGCCAGAAGGCAGTCAACCGGACTATCCGTTTTTTCAGCGAAAGTCCTTCTGAGAAAGGGAATATTTAAAGTTTTAAGCGCGGCTGATATTTCGTTGCCTCTTTCAGCGTGCCGCGGAACTATCACAAGTTTAAGTTCAACAAATTCTTTTTTCAGTTCGAGGTAGGTTTCAGCTATCAGCTTTTCTTCGCCGGGGTGCGTGCTGGCAGCCAGCAAGGTCAAACGCCTGCCGCTCCCGAAGCAATAGCTCAAGTCAATCTCTTTAAGGTTTGCGGGGGCTTTCTGGTCAAACTTCATATTGCCGCAGACATGCGCTGACAAAGAAGGCGCCACAGTGTTAAAACGTTTCCGGTCATCCTCAGTCTGCGCGCAGACAAAATCTAATTTTTCCAGAACCGGGCGGAAGAAAGCCTTAAAACGGACATAGCCTTTTACTGATTTGTCAGACATTCTTGCATTGACCAGGACGACTTTTCCTGATTTCTTTTTGGCCACAGATATCATGTTCGGCCATATTTCTGTTTCCAATATAACCAGCATAGAGGGCCTGATAAGCTTGAACGCTTTTATTACAAAAAGAATAAAATCAATGGGGCAATAAAAAACGGCAACGCCGTCCGGCGCCTTTTCGCGGGCAAGCGCCTGGCCGGTCGTGGTAGTGGTCGAAAGGACAAACTTCCGTTCAGGATTGATTTCCTGCCATTTTCTTATCATTGCCACAGCTATCATTGTTTCGCCTACGCTGACAGAATGCACCCACACCGCTCCCTGATTTTTTTTCAGGAGTTCCACGGCTTCTTTTGAGTACAAGGCAAATCTTTCAAGATAAGTGTTCTTGTGTCCAGGCCGGCGCAGCAATTTATAAATCATTCCCGGAATGAAAAAAAGAAATGCAAATGGAAAAAGAATATTATAAATAAATGTCATTTTCTTTTTCTATTCCACCGTGACGCTTTTTGCCAGGTTTCGCGGCTGATCAATTGAGCATCCGCGCTCCTTTGCGACATAATACGAAAATAACTGAAGAGCCACCACCGTTGGGATAGCCACCACTAAATTGGAACATCTCGGTATCCAGATGATATCATCAGCATGTCCTTCAATTTCCCTGTCGCCTTCGGTTGCTGTCGCTATTGTCGGCGATTTTCTTGCCCGGCATTCCTGAATATTGCCTATTATTTTATCCTTGCCCGGGACATCGTTTGCGAGGGCCAGCACAGGGACGCTTTCTTCGAGCAAAGCTATGGGGCCGTGTTTCAATTCCGCCGCATGGTATCCTTCCGCATGAATATAGCTGATTTCCTTCAGCTTCAATGCTCCCTCCATCGCCACAGGATAAAGGTAGCCTCTGCCTATAAAGAAAAAGTTGTTGGCTTTCGCGTATTTTTTTGCTATCTTCTCTATTTCAGCGGCCTTTGCAAGCGTCTGGCTCACAAGGTCGGGAATGCTTCTTATTTCTTCAATGATTTTCACGCCCTGCTCACGCGAAAGCCTGCGCCCTCTTCCGAATTTCAAGGCCATAGTAAGCAAGGTTGCAACTTGGCAAGTAAAAGCCTTGGTGGAAGCCACTCCTATTTCCGGCCCTGCATGGAGGTAAAGTCCGCGCCCTGTTTCGCGTGCGATAGTGGAGCCCACAACATTGCAGATGCCTGCAACCATGGCGCCTTTTTGAATGGCTTCGCGCACAGCGGCAAGAGTGTCCGCAGTTTCACCCGACTGGCTTATAGCCAGAACCAGCGTGTTGGCCGTAAGTATCGGATTGCGGTAGCGAAACTCGGCGGCCTGCTCTATTTCAGTGGGCAAATCGGCCAGGTCTTCAAAAAAGTACTCCCCCATCATCCCGGCGTGCATGCTGGTGCCGCATGCGGCTATCTCCACCCGGTTTATGCTGGCAAGCTCTTGAGGCCCCATGCTCAATCCGGCAAGAATCCCGGTGGCTCTTGAATCATCAAA
>CAZYVR010000141.1:0-13541 GCA_964651145.1 uncultured Victivallales bacterium
AAGGGGCGAAGGTTTACAGAGAATGCTTTTTTCTTATTTATCTTAAACTGGGCGGAATCCGAGTCTTTGCTTCCCGGAGCTTCTGCTTTGTTCCATGCCCCGAGAGTGTAATCAAAAATGTTCAGCAATAGACGTGTGGCTACTGAGTCAGTCATGAAACGCTCAGCGGCGATAAACTGTGATTGCAGACAACGGCCTTTGTTTATTTTCATGTCTGCCGCCGCCATAACCGAGCGTTTTCCCACGCTCACGAAAGAGGCCAGCGCTCCATAATTAAGCGGCATAACTGCATAATTGACCAGCCACTTGCTGTCAGGTTTATTTGCGCAAGCGTTCCAAAGGCGGAAGTTCTCCTGTTTCAGACCCGTAAAAAGCGGATGTGACGGGACAATAGGCTCAACAGTCCAGCCGTAATTCCCTGTGGTCTGTATCATTCCAGGCAGACTTTTGATTTGTGTTTTCTGCTCAAAACAAATAAGTTTGCCGCCGTCATCAAGCCATTTTGAGAGACCGGAAGCGTCAAGATTTTTCTTCCACGCATTCGGGGGAATTATAACAATGTCAAAATTTTTGACGTCTTTGAACTCCGCGAATTTTGCCGATGGAATTTTCAACGCTTCGAGAATTTTGGAAAGGTCTTTAACGCCTTTTGAATCCTTTGCTCCGCTCGGAATGAAAACGCCTATTTTTTTGCCATTGGCGGCCTCCGCGTTTTTGAGCTTGACATCTTTAATATTCATGACGTAAATATTCTCGTAAAAGTTTTCTCCCTCTTTTTTTCCGTCTGCGTAAAACTCCAGAGTCAGTTTGTAATTTCCGCTCTCCGCATTGTCGGGAAAACGGAAACTGTAAGGCTCTTTAAGCATCTGCCCCGGCTTCGCTACTGCGGCTTTCACTGACGCAAAAGCAATTTTGTTCCCGGAGTTCTCTTTTTGAGCGGATATCTTTATCTCTATATTACGCAGCGGAATTTCATGGTCGTTTATTATATAAACTGTTTCTTTTGAGTTCTTTTGCCCCGCAAACATGTCTTTGTTGAACTTCAGATCCAAGCACGCAAGGGCTGGCTGGTTGGCGATTCTTGCGTATGAAGCTGTTGGTTCGCACAGCTTACTGTCCGCAGTTCTGGCGATGAACAAATGGCTTGCGTTTGCAGCATATCCTGCGCAATAATCGCGCATGCGCCGTGTCTGCTCTATAAAATCTTTGATAAATCTGGCATGAGTAAGCTGCGACCTATCCGGTAAAATAGAATTCGCATATCCGAACTTCTGCGCCGCCGTGGCAAAAGCTACTTCCCCTTTCAATAAATCCTGAATCTTTGGAGGAACGATCTGGCAGTTGTCAACAAACCATTTTCTGTCAAAAACGCCATTTTTTATATGTGGAGTGAAAAATTTCAACAGCGTCTTGTGTCCACCATGCCATGGCCCCAGCATGCTTGAGATAAAAGTTTCTCCGTTAAAAACAGCTTTCTCTGTCCCGTCATCCAGCAGTAGCGCCTCATAATGTTTCTTGTATGAGGATGGCCATGAGTCATATTCGGCAAAGATAAGCCCGTCCCATGTCATTTGGTAATTGTGGATGTCATGGAAATCACTTTTTGCGTAATTGAAACTCAATCCGTATGCGCGTGTTCCGACCTCGTTGCATGACTTTTCCGTGGCGCATCTGCCGGAAGATGATGTCACAGGACGCGTCGGGTCCAGTTTTTTATATTCACCGCGGACCTGCTCGAGATAATTTTTGAAGTTTTTAATGATTTTGCAATCATAAAGATCCTGATCATACACCTCGTTGCCGCAACTTCTCATGACAACAGACGGATTGTTATAAGCGGCAAAGACATTGTTTTTAATTTTCTCTTTAACAAAGCCAGTGAGATTTTTGCCGTCAAAAACATCCTTTTCCCAGTTAGGAACTCTGAGCAGATACGGCTCCTCTGGATAAATCATGACCCCCATCTCGTCGGCTATTTCCAGATAATTATGGGGCTCCTGCATGCTGTGTGTTCTTGCCATGTTCAGATTGACGGAACGGGCGTTTTTAATCCATTTTTCAATCATTTTCTCCCTGTTCATATAGCCGAGGCGATTCACGTTTGTATATCCCGGAGCACAGTTCCAAGAGTTAAACACAGCTTGCTCGCAACGCAGATTTACCGGGATATTGTTGATTAAAATCGCGCGCTTTCCAACTGTTACCTCCCTGAATCCGAACCTTTCCTGACCGATCACTCCCAGTTTCCCATCAAGGAGTTCAAAACGGTAGAGATTCGGTTTTTCCGGGCTCCAGAGGGCCGGCTTTTTAATTTTAATAAAATAGCTTATTTCGTTTTTTCCCGGCTTCAATTCAAATTTTCCAGCCGGAACTGTTTGCTTTGGAAATTTTGACAGTTTATAGCGCGCGGATTTCCAGGGAGATAACTTTACGCTGAGCTCGGCGGATACTGTTTTGCCCGTTGTGTTGCGGATAAAACTTTTGCATTGGACGCCTGATTTGTTAAGGTTTGGCGTGATAAGCGTTTTAAGAGAATAAATCTTCGGGGCGACGTCAATATAAACCTCCTGCCATATTCCTCCCACGCCTCTTTCCCTGGGATGCCAGGACGCGAAGTGTTTGCCGTTGTCATAGATTCTAACGGCGATAACGTTGTTTTCTCCAAATATTACGTTGTCTGTGATATCGGAGCTGAAGCTTTCTGAGTGCCTTGGCCCATATGAGAGCGGCGAATCCAGGCTAATGACTCTGTGTTCGACCACCTTCTTGCCGTTCACAAAAACCTGGCAATGATCATCAACCGCTTCGAAGTGAATTATCAGACGTTTGCCTTTGAGGGACGCGGGTATCATTATATGTTTGCGGTACCAGCCAATCCCCGCAAAGTCAAGATTGCTTATCTTTCCATTTGGAAAAGACAGGTTCCACATCCACGGGACTGGTTGGTTGAGCCATGCTTTATCCTTATAAGCTTTGTTTGCGAAACCGTGTTTTTCTCCGAAATTATTCTCGGGGTTCGATGCTGTTCCGGAAAGTTTCATTATTTTCCATGCGCCGTTCAGATATATTCTTTCTTTTTTTCCTGCCCATATGTCGCAAATCTCAAGAGGCAGCTCTTTGTGCATCCACGCGTCGATTTCCGACGCTGACATTTTTCCGGCGCTGTAAAATTTGGGATCTGTGATTTCTTTGACCTCTGTTTGCGCTTGGCACAGCAGAGCTGCGCAGGCGCAAGCCAGAACTGATGCTGCTTTTCTAATTCTTCTCATCTAACAACCTCTTATTTTTAATTTTAATTTTAATTATCTTATGACAAAGTCTGTGTCAAAAAGCGACTGCCCGTTATAGCGCAAAGATTGGACGTGTCCGTCCTTGAATACAAGATTTGAGCTGTTTTGGTGTATCCATCCAAGCGCGTATTTGTTTATTTTGGGCGTTTTGGAGGAGTCAAAATCCCCGTTTTGATAAATAATGGTGGTTGTATTCCTGTCAGAATATGTGGAATAATAGAATTTCTCCCCCATCATTGCGGAGCCCTCTTTTATCATTGCGATTTTACGGTGACAAGTTCCGTTGCCGGAAGAATCACTGAAAATCCATCCTCCACTTTTGATGTCTGTAGTCCTCTGTTTATGAGTCACAACATAATTTGAGAAATACCCAGCGGTTCCTTCGGCACTCCCGTCCCAACACGGGGAATCGGAGGCTTTGCTTATGGACGGGCAAAAATAAAGCCCCCCCGGCTGAGAGAAAGTGTAACAGTAATAAGGCGTCGGACAATTCTGTCTCAGATACTCGTTGATAAACACCAGACAAGGACTTCCCGAGCTAACCACATAGCTCTCACTGCTTGAAGTCGGTGGAAGCCAGCCGTCCCAGTCCAACGTGTAGAGCAGAGCTCCCCCGTAAATCTGTCTGAGGTTTCCGGCACAGGAGATCTTTTCCCCAAGCCCTCTGGCTTTGCTCAGAGCAGGCAAAAGCATACTGGCCAATATTGCTATTATCGCTATTACAACGAGCAATTCGATGAGTGTAAAAATGCGAAAATTCCTCATAACAACAATCCCTTCTGTTTATTTGCTCTCCAGCATAGAATGTCAGTGGCTATTTTGATTTGTGTCTCTGTGTTTTGCTCTCCTTTGAGAAGAGACACAAGGATCTGCGCCGCCCGGACTCCGATATCTCTATAGTCAAAATATGAGATGTCTGTTTTGACATCCGGATTTTGGCAGCTGACTCGGCACTCCCTTATCAGCATCCTGTAATCATTGCCGAAGACAAGCCCTTTATCCCTCGCAAAAGTGTCAAGCTCAAGGAAAAAATGCTCATGAGAATAAATTCCGACAGGCCCGTTGGAGAAAATATCTTTGAAGTTTTTTGGGGATATCTTGTCGTACTTTGCGCATTTCCACGCCTTTTTCGGATCAAGCCCGAATTCTTTGGCGGCAGTTTCGAAGCCGTGCGCATAACCGTCAAAATCATCTTTGCAATTTTTTAGTATGACCCAGATGAATCTTTTCATTCCTTTGGAAAAGAAATGTCTTCCTATGCGAAGCGCCTCCTCGTAAACATCCCACACCGCGTAACCGTCAACGATGTCCGTTTCCGGCGGAGGATTTTGGCGAGCGGCAGCAGCACAGTGCCCTACGGCCACGATTTTGATATCCGGGCAATCACGGCGAAAAAGCTTAAGCAACTCATATTCCGGCCCGATCCATATCACTTCCTTAAGACCAAGAGCTTTTACCGCATTCGGGAACTGCTCTGGATCTTCAGAGCGGTTCAGAAAAGTAGATGAAAATCCATGCCTGGGCAATTTCGACAGAATTCCAGAGAGAAGCAACGAGTCCAAATGCCCGTGTGAGGCGCAACGGCCGTCGCCGATAATTATTCCAATGGGTTTCCCGAGAGGTTGGGATGGGGTTCTGGCTATAAAGACCCCCACTCCTTTTTTTGCGATAAGCTCTCCTGAATCAATGAGCCCTTTCAGCGCGACGCGGACAGTCGGGCGCATAACTCCAAAAATTTTGCAGAGCTCTTTCTCCGACGGTATCTTATCGCCAACGGTTCCGGCATATATTTTTTGTATGAGATACTGCCTTATTCGCATATATGCAGGCATCATTTGAGTCTTCATTTTGCGCTCGTTTCTTTACAGGATTTTACATGTTCAAATTTTACAGGGTTTTACATGTTTTGTCAAGCCCCTATTTGCAAAAAAAACTGGTAGTGATTTTGTTTTCCGATCCATCTTTTCCATCTAACTCCAACCGGACAAGCTTGAAGAGATTTTTCAATGACTGTATTCTCCTGCTCTTAAAGCTTTAATAAGGGTAATCATTTAATGATTTATTTAGAACATTCTATATATTGCTTGATACATAGATTATAAGGTTAAATATGGAATTCAACAAGAGGATAAATGTTGCAATTAAGGGTAATAATTTTGCATTAATACAAGGATAGGGTTTCTTGGCAGGTAACTGTTTACTTTTTATCCTCGAACGAAATTAAATTACGGTGTTCTCCTTTCTCGGAATTCCAGCGGGCTTTCATGCATATATTTGCGGAAAAATTTAGAAAAGTAATTTGCTTCATTAAAGCCGCACTGCATGGATACTTCGCTTACTTGCAGATTGGTGTTTCTTAACAAGGAAGCCGCCTTGCTGATGCGCAGTGAATTAAGATAATCCTTGGGTGATATTCCAGTGGAAATTTTGAAGGCCCTGGAGAAAGCGGATCGATTTATTTTTAACTGATCGGCTATTTCCAATACACTAAAAGTCGGATTGGAGATGGATTTTTCAAGCAGATTCTTAGCTTCTTTCATCTGTTTGTTCTCGCTGGTTTTTTTTGAGCTTGTCAGTGACGCCTTGGACATTCCTGACAGAATGCTATACGCCAATGATGAGGCGCTCCGCAGCGCATTCGGCTCAGGTTGCGCCACGAGTTGCTGAAGATGCTCAAAATCATTTTCAGGGCATTCCCCCAGGGCAAGTAGTTTCTGCCTCAGTCCTAATGTAGAAAGAATTGATGACGCGCAAATTCCATCAAGGGTAAACCAGCGGTAAGTCCAGCCTTTGGCGCCCCCGGCAAGCATATGCATGTCTCCCGGAAAGAATATTCCTCCTTCCCCTGCGCGCACTTCAAAGTCTTTCCCATTGATCGTCATAACGCCAATGCCGGCAATGCTCCATATTATTTGGGCAAATTCAATTTTCCGCTCAAACGTGCTTGCTTCGCAGGGGATGTTTGCCCATCCCACACTTCTTACTCCTAATGGGTCAGGCATATCGGAATTTGGCGGACGATAAGAAATCCTGTCTCTTATTGATGCAAAATTATTACCCTTAATTGCAACATTTATACTCTTGTTATATTTCATATTTAACCTTATAATTTATCTATCAAGCAATATATAAGATATTCTGATGAAATCAATAAATATATAAAATAATTACCTTTTTGTGGATTTAAAAACAGGAGAAAAAAATGACAAATGAAATTACTATGGCAGTAAAAAATGAAGCCTTGCGCTTAGGCGCGGATCTTGTAGGGGTGGCTCCTATATCAAGATGGGACAAAGCTCCGGAAAAACTGCGCCCGCAAGCGCATTTGCCGGAAGCTAAATCGGTAATTGCCATTTCTATTCATCATCCTGACGCATCCGTGGAATGGGGCGGTTTGCCCAACAGCAATTACAGCGGGCCGTTTCAGCTTGGAATGATTCCAAAACTTGACACTATCAGTTGGAGGCTTACCAGGTTTCTGGAAAAGCAGGGATTCCCGTCAATTCCGTTTTCATGCACTGGCTTTTGGCGTCACAGACCTTATAAAGACATTAATTCGACAAATACTGCATCCTTCAGCCATAGATATGCATTTGTCGCGGCTGGATTGGGAGAATTTGGTTGGAATAATATGTCCATGTCATATAAATATGGACCGAGAAACCGTTTGGTTTCGGTTATTACATCCGCCGATTTAAAGTCCGATCCCCTTTATTCCGGCGCGCCGCTTTGCGACAGATGCGGCATGTGCGAATCAAAATGCCCCGGCCGGAATTACACAAAAGAATTGCTGCTGGAAGGCGGGCATGACGAGGTGAATATTGAAGGGAAAAAGTACCGTTATGCAAAACTTGACCGTTACAGATGCCTGTGGGGAGAGCAGTTTGCCCTGGACATGAGTGAGCTTCATAAAGAAAAGGAATTAACAGAGGAAAAGCTGTATGAAATAATCAAAGGCGGCGTTCCCAGGCTTGGCGGAGAATTCGGCAATTGTTTCAGGTTCTGCATGTCCAAGCCAGTCAGATATTGGGACAAAAAGTATACCGCAGCTCCCCGGAGAAAAAAAGAAAAATCAGCAATTGACACTGAAAGCATCTTAAAAAAAGTCAAGGCTTTGGCGATTGAAAGTGGAGCTGACAGGATTTCCATTCGCCCCCTGTCTGAATTTTCAAATGGCTCAGGAGGATTTGCGGAAGGATATCCGAAAGAAAAGTTCTTTGAGAATTTCGACTGGGTAATCACCCTTGGCAGAACCCTTCCTGAATATTCAGAAACCGATGATGCGGCAATCAATGACAACCGGAGATTCCTTTCCTCAACCACAAAAGTGAGACTGGGGATGGGAGCGATGGATATAGCCAGATACATTGATGATTTGGGATATGAAGCAACCCAGGATTGGACAGATATAAATAATATTGCAACGGAAAAAGCCGGGTGGAATATTGATAAAAGCGGTCCTGCCCGAGCAACGTCAACCGGCGGCAATATTGCATTTGAGGTGATTGATAAAAAAAGCAAAAAGGACAATGTAGTTATCGCCGGCATGGCATCTGATGACATCAGAGAAAAGCAAAATCCCGTTGCGACTAATTCCTTGTTTTGCAAGGCTCCATTGACGGATATGAATGAATTTCTGCTTCCATGTTCGGATAATACACAAAAAATAAAACTCTCAGCCGATATGGATATTCTCCAGGGAAATATCGATAAGATTGGCGTTGCTTCTATTGATACAATCAGCCAATTAGAAGGAATCATAGATTTTAAAAAGATTGCTCCAAACTGTAAATCAGTAGTTGTTCTTTTGACTGAAATGCCCGAACGCATGGTCAAACTTGCAGGACAGCAGCCTGCCGAATGCGTAATGTCATACAGTTACTCTCAATATCAGCTTATCAGAGAAACTCTGTGGGCCGCCCACGACCTGTCAGACTGGTTGGAGGGACAAGGACATAAATCAATTCCAATTGCAGACTTGTCAAAGTACGGATACAGAAACCTTGCCCCATATTGGGAGTTTGCGTGGTCAAAACTTGGGCATCCAGACTTGCGGGCCAATGCTCCTTTTGCGGCGGCAACCGGAATAGGCGAAATTGGCAGGAATGGCCTTTTGTTGACTCCTGAATTTGGCCCAAGGCAAAGATTTTCATTTATTTTAACTGAAGCTGAGCTTGAACCAACAAAGAGTTATGATGGCTCTAAATTGTGCCTTGACTGCGGGGAATGCGCAAAGGCATGTCCTGTCAAAGCTTTATGCTCAAACAATCTGGAAGAACAAAAAATATCAGGCAAGAAATATGCTAAATATGCACGAAATGAAGACAAGTGCAGATGGTCCCGTTCTTTGGGGATGGTTCCCGATGCCGGGATAAAATATATAGGATGGGACGTTTCAGACTTGCCAATCCCGGAAAAACTGACAGATGAATGCATTGAGGCAGCCTTGGCTCAAAAAGATCCACTGCAGGTAATTGGATATAATTATCCTAATCAGGTAGACACAGTTATTGAAAAATGCCTTCAGGCGTGTCCTGTTGGAAAAAGCGATGGAGGAAAGTAAAATGGAACAGAAATATCACAACATAGGCATCATTGGTTTCGGGTCACGAGGGCAAAATCTCGCGGAAACAATTATTAGCGAACTACCCGAATATGGACGCGTTGTCGCGGTAGCTGAAACTCGCGAAAATCCTGTTTTCCCAGCCAATATAAGCACTCGTTGCCCTGAACTCAGGGTTTATAAGGATTATCGCGATATGCTTGCCCATTCTGATGTTGACACAATCATAATCACAACTTACCCGGGAACACACAAACAGATAGTTATAGACGCGCTAAAAGCTGGAAAAGCCGTCTTGTGTGACAAGCCTGTCGTTCCAAATTTGACGGAAGCTGAGGAGCTTTACAGATTTGTAAAAGCAAACAAATGCGTCTTTCAAGTAGGCTTGAACCTGCCGAGTTTTCCTGTTCCTTTGAAACTCAAAGAGTTATTGGATAAAGAAACAATAGGTCGAGTAGTCTGCGTCCGGGGCGCATGCGATGTAGGCATAGGATTTGGGCGGAATGTAATTCTCAATAAATTTGCAGGAATACGAGAGGGGCTTGTCCTTGGCAAGCTTACACATGATACGGATTTAATGCAATATCTTCTGAGCTCTTACGCGGAAGAAGTCTGGGGAAACACCAGCAACTTCCGCTGGCGGCGCCATGGAGATGGAGCCGGTTCGGACGATACTGCCGTAATTGCTGGAGTCTGTAACAACGGAACGCTATTTACGCAAACTTTGACATCGACTGGTTCATCATATGGCAGAAAATTTCACTTCTTCGGCATAAAGGGAGAAATCCTTGCCGATCTCCATTCTGAAGAGATAAAAATAATCGCAAACAATGGTGACACTCAGACAATCCCTGCAAAAAATACCAACGGGGGAGGGCACCACGGCTCAGACAAACACATGTTGTGCAGTTTCCTGGACTATGTCGACAGCGGTGTTATTGAAGCGCGATGGCCCGAGCGTATTCTTAGCAGTGTGATGGTTCCTCTTGCAGCGCTGAGTGGAAGCTCAGTAAAAACAGGCGAATGGTTCCGCCGCATTACTAAGCAGCCATGATATACAGTCAATAAGGGAATAGTCATGTATTTGCACTACCGCAACAATCCGTCTTATCTCTGAATTTTATTGCGTTTCCCTTTCATTGATCAATACGACTTTTCCAAGATTTTCATTCCTTTGCAGGATTGCATGAGCCTCTTCCGCCATTGTCATCGGCAGGGTTTTATGGATGATAGATTTGATTTTTCCTGAAGAAAATTTGTCCCATAATTCCTTTTGCAGTCCCGCTAAAATTTCCGCCTTCATCTCTGATGTCCGACTGCGCAACGTGCTTCCTATGAGTTTTACGCCGCGTTTGAAAAAATCCAGCATATTCAGTTCGCTGACAGTTCCGCCCAATGTCGCTATCACAATCCAGCGTCCGCCCCTCGCCATCGTTTCCAAACACGAACCGAGACCGGGACCGGCAACGCAATCCATAGCAATATCCACCGGATGTTTCGCCAGGACTTCCGCAATGTTTTCTCTCTTGCGATTGATAACCACATCCGCTCCGAGTTCCCGGACAAAACGCTCCTTGTCTTCCGAGCCGACCGTGGTCACTACTTTCGCGCCCATAGCTTTTGCCAATTGTATTGCCGCCATGCCGAGTCCGCTTGCTCCGGCCTGTATGAACACTGTGTCTCCGGCTTTCATGTTTCCTTCAATGCAAAGATTCAAATAGGACGTGGCAAACGCCTCCGGTATCGCCGCGGCTTCTTCCATTGACAATCCTTCCGGAACAGGCAGCGCCATATCCGCAGGAACAGCGACTTTTTCAGCGTATCCTCCGCCGCCGAGCAAGGCGCAGACTTTGTCGCCGACCTTCCAGCGACACTCCGACGGAGCTTCGCTCACCACTCCGGCAACTTCCAATCCCATCCATTCGGGCCAGCCGGGAGGGGGTGGATAATTGCCTTCGCGCTGCATTAGGTCGGCGCGGTTCAAGGCCGCGGCTTTGATATCTATGAGTATTTCGTTTTCCTTTGGCGTTGCTTCGGGAACGTCCGTCCACACTAAATTTTTACCTGAATCGATTAGTATTGCTTTCATTGTTTTGCGCCTTCTTTTATTTTATACAAAATCATTAATATTCCAATGGAGATTATCCAGAACAGCTTTCATTGCTTTTATCGTCGGTTGAGTCATTCCGTAGCGCTCCTCGTAGCGATGAACAGCAAACAGAATTGAGACTCCGAGAGCCGGACAGAGAAAACGATGTGGACGGCTGAATGTTCCGGAGCAAAGGTGAATAAACGGTGTTTTTAGCTCACGTTTTAAGGCCATTGTCGTGCGGAACGCTTCGGCAAGTTCTTCTTCTGTATTGGCGGTGGTTACGATTTTTACAACGTCCGGGCCGTGCGATTCAAGTTCCCGCATATGCTCAATGACCTGTTCAGTTGTTCGCGAACACTGCATGTGTGAGGATATCACAACGTCAGAGCCCTTTGCGTGAATCTTGTCAATAAGATGCTTCTGTTTGTCTATGGCTCTTTGATTGTGCGTTATTTCCATCGGAGACGGGTCGTACAAATCCCCCATCACGTCAATCATGGAAGCTCCGGCTTCCGCGGCCGTAAGCAAGACCTCCTGTCGTTCGTCATCACTTGAATCCTTCCACTTGTCGTCGCGGTAAAAAAAGAACATGAACGGTAATTTTACCGAATCGATGATGCTTGTCAGGGATTCCGTATTTCTGAATTCCAGCTTCAAATCCGAAAGAGATATCGCTATGCCCTGCGCCCCGTCGAATTCCGAATTTCTTGATTCCGCAATTAACTCCTGCGGAGTCTGTCCGCCCATGATTCCGGTTATCACCGGATACGACTTGTTAAGAAATGAAGGTCTCATTTGATTCTCCTTTGAATATTTTTTCATGCTCCTCTTGGCCCCAGGGTGCGTCCACCATCAATAAGATAATCAGCGCCAGTGATAAACGATGCTTTATCTGAAGCCAGAAACTCTATCAGTGAAGCCATTTCGTCAGCCGTGCCTTTGCGTCCCAGAAAGGTTCCGTTGGTTGCCGGAGCCACTTTTTCATTTGTAATTAATCCGGGAGAGACACAATTAACATTGATGTTATATGGGCCGAGCTCCATTGCCAGGGCTTTGGTGAATGAAACCATGGCGCCTTTGCTGGCGGAATAAACCACCAACTTAGGAATTCCGCAAGTGGCTGAAATTGATGCCACATTTATAATCTTGCCGTATTTCCTTTTAACCATATTATCCAATACGGCATGAGTCAAATACATAGCTCCTTTAATGTTTAGATCCAGAATCCACTCCCAGTCGCCTTCCTGCAAGTCCTTAAAAGGAAGCGGCTTGCGCCAGCCAGCCCCGGCGTTGTTGATCAGGATGTCAATGTGCCCGAACTTTGCGATAATTTCAGCGACAGTTGTTTTAACATCAGCGTTTTTTTTAATATCCACAACAAAAGCCAAAGCCTCGCCTCCGGCGGCGCGAATGAAATTGCTTGTTTCTTCAAGTTTTTCCCGGTCAATATCGATAGCCGCGACTTTAGCTCCTTCCCCAGCCAGTTTTATCGCTGTGGATTTTCCGAGACCGTTTGCGGCTCCGGTTACTATTGCAATTTTTCCTTCAAAATTCATTGTATTATTTTCCCTTGTTTTAATTCAATGTCCGCTGTAATGCCATATACATGCACAAGCGCGCCATCGACCTTTTTATCCCTGCCATTCTATATATCCTGACGCGGCCAAGACAAGTTCCTGCGTCAGATAATCGTGTTCATATGTATAGGGATTTTTCACTTCGCCGTTAATGATCTTTGCCAGTTCCAGCAACTGATTTTCATAGCGGTCCGATATAATCTTGAAATCGACAAGATGCGTTCCTGCGGAATATTCCTCATTGCCTTCAAGCAGAGTTAGATTCATCTGCAAAGGCTGACCATCTAAACGCTCCAGAGGACACAGGTCAACAGAACCTTTTGTCCCGCATACCTTGAAACGTCGCTTGTTTAATCCATTGGCTTCAAGACTGCACGCCCGCAAAGTCACGGTTGCGTGAGGATATTCCATAATTGTAACGCAGTTGTTTTTTATGGTGTCTGGAAGTCCGGCCGTTGATTTCAAAAAGGGAGTTATCTTTTCAGGACGTTCCAGCATGGCGGCTATTAAATCAATCAAGTGACAACCGAGGTTGAACATTATCCCGCCTTTGAATTTGCCCATATATTCCTGATAGGCGTCTTCCCCGTAATTGTGACTCATGCTTCCTTGGACTTCAAAAATATCTCCAAGCCATCCTTTATGAACCGCTTTCAAACACCACTGCATTGCCGGATTATTGCGGAACATATACCCCATCTGAAATGGCAGGTTCCTTTCCTCGCATCCTTTGAGAAGTTTTTCGAAAAGCGCGAGGTCTTCGCCTCCGGGTTTATCCATGTGCATCGCCAGATTGCGTTCCATGCAGCGGATTGCAGTCGGAACAAGATCGAGGTTCGGAGTTTCGACAGTAACAGCCTGAAGGCCGGGAACATTGAACAACTCCTCTTCCGTCATCCACTTCAGACCTTCATATGGAGCAAGCTCATGTCCTGCAAACTTCGCGGCTTTTGAATTGCGATCGTCAACCACTCCGATGATCTCAAACACCTCCGGAAATTTTCTCAAAGTATTCATCT
>CAZYVR010000142.1:0-13536 GCA_964651145.1 uncultured Victivallales bacterium
AATCCAAACACCTTCAATTCCCGCCAAATGTCCAAGTTATTTTGAATAGACTCCTTAACGATCCCACTTGAGGAATTGATTTGCCCGTCGATCCAACTTTTGAAGCACCACTCCCAGGATCAAGGCAAAAAGACCAATGATCGCCGCCTCCACGGAGAAAAATATCAAACCTATTGCAGCCTGCGCATCTGACGACAAGTCATAATTAAAATTAAAGCAGACAATTGCCACGCTTGTGCTCAGGAATGTAAGGATTATCGGAATGGGTGTCCTTTTGCAAACAAAGGGAGCCACGATCATGGGAATGGCGGGAAGTGAATAAAATAAATGAAAAAAAATCAATCCCGACAAAAAATTCCCTTCCTCGGGCAAATATTGTTTTGCCCATTCAATTCCTCGCGGCAGTCTGCATAAATATGGCAATAGATTGACATAAAAAAAGACCGCCACTGAATAGATTATTTTGGCGGTTCTCACTATTTTTTTGAATGGAGACTTTTTACAAGCCAGGCAATTGTTTCGCCCAAATCCTGCATATTGGCGCAAGCTTCTTCGTCTTTTTCAACATCGCCCTTGTCCATGCCAACGCCAAAGTTCCAATATGTTGAGCCAGGAATTATCATTCTGGACATTAAAAACATATGGTTAATCGAGTCCGTTACATTTGTGCCGCCGCCGCGTCGATGAACCGCCACAGCCGCCCCTATCTTGCGCGCAAAAAGGCAGCCGTTTGCAAAAGACACAAATCCGGCGCGGTCTATCAAAGCTTTCATGTCTGAAGTCATCCCTGAAAAATAACTGGGCGAGCCCAAAATAATGGCGTCGGCTTCAACCATTTTAGCAATGCATTCGTTTAAAATGTCGGAATTGATAACGCACTTTGAATCTTTATTTTCCTTGCACTTATAGCAAGCAATGCAGCCGCGCAATGCCTTGCCGCCGACCTGGATCAGCTCTGTCTCTACCCCAGCCGCTTCAATTGGAGCCAGAACCTTTCTCAGCAAGATCTCAGTGTTCCCGCCTTTTCTAGGACTTCCGTTAAACGCCACAACTTTCATAACAACCTCCCCTTTTAGTTGATATGCTTAAACTAACCGGGCAACAGCAAAAGTCCAATGCTAATATAATTTTGAAGCTTTCAGTTTTTCTAAATAAATAATACGACGAAGCAGCACAAAAACCAAAGACAAGCCCAGCGACTTTTGAAATTATTTCTTGATATTATCTTGTTTGTTCATTATACTTATCTCTTGTTTTTAATAATGAAAACTGGGGAATCGGCCTCTAATATTTTTTCCGCAAAGCTCTATTTAAACAAAATTGTATGACAAAGAGAAAACTAAAAAATTTTGACAAGCCTAAAAAGGCGGGGGAAACAGCGACAGATATTCTTGAGGAGGGGTTTCATCTTCTCAGAATGAATGCGTTCAGATTGCTCCCTGTCTATTATTTGGGTGTTTTCCCATTCGCCATAAGCTTGCTCTACTTTATAAACGACATGAGCCTTGGGCATCCAGTGGAACATGAGATTATAAATTCGGTTTTGATTTTGACAGCTCTTTTTGCCTGGAAAAATCTTTTCCAGTCTGTTTTTTGCCTTCGCGCAATGAATATTCTCAACTGCAAAGAAGACGAACGCTTGACTGCGAGGAAGCTTTTAAGGATATTCATTTTTCAGAACATAGTCCAGCCTGCTGGATTGATAGCGCAGACAGTGTCGGCTTTTTTGATTTTCCCCGTGGGATTCACAACCGCTTTTTTCAATTCTTTTGCCGTTCTGGCGTCGACAAATGAGGATTCTTTCGCCAAGTCTTTCAAGGATTCCTGGAAGCTGGCTTTTTTGAAGCCCCGGCAAAATCATTTTATGCTTCTTGCTCTTTTTTTCTTCTCAATCATGGTCGCGCTGAATATTGCAATTGCTATATTTTTTGTGCCTCAGCTTCTTAAAAGTTTTCTGGGGGTTGATTCCGCGTTCAGCGTTGCCGGTGATATGCTGCTTGCTCTCAGGATGGTGTTCAACACTACCTTCTGGTCAATAGTTCTTATTCTTGCCTGGCTGTTTGTCGACCCTATTCTAAAAGCGGCTTTTGCCATCAGGGTTTTCTATGGAGAATCCGCATCAAGAGGCTATGACCTGCTGGCAGAGCTGGCTAGAATTTCAAGCCGAGGCGCAAAATTATGCTTGTTGCTGGGGCTTTTCCTTTTCTGCGTTTCTGCGCGGGGGGAGTCTGACGGAACAGCCGCCTCCAACAAAACGCCCCCTTCGGAATTAAAAAAAGCAATAGAAAAGACTTTAAGTCAGAGAGAATACAAATGGCGCTTGCCGCCGATTGACAAGGCAGAAACAGCCAAGTCAAATTTTATAGCGGAAATGCTGGAGGCATTTGTAAAAAAAACAGCGAATTTTATACGCTCCGGCATTGATCTTCTCGAAAAGTTTTTTCCGAAATCCAGGCATGACAGCGGAAGCATCTCCGGTTTGTTTAAATTTATAAAACAGCACGGAGTCTGGCTTTTGCTTGTTATGATTTTGCTTGTCGCGCTGGTTTGCGCGCTGATGCTTTTGCGCATCAGAAGAAATATGCTCGCAAACAGGGCATTGCTTGAAGCTGTCAAGCCAGAGACATTGCCGGACTTGAATGATGAAAATGTAAGCGCGGCCGACCTGAAAGAGGACGGTTGGATAAAAATAGCGTCTGAGCTTTCGGCGGACGGACAGTTGCGGCTTGCTTTGAGAGCTGTTTTTCTGGCAACGTTGAGCATGCTCTCGGATAAAAGGCTGTTGACTATTGCCAGGTTTAAGACAAACCGCGAATATTTTATAGAGCTGAAGAGGCGCGCGCATTCGGACAAAGAATTATTGAGCTTGTTTTCTGAAAATATTCTTGTATTTGAAAGAGCCTGGTATGGCGATCATGAAGTGACAATGGAGATTTATGAAAAGTTCAAAAACAATTACGAAAAAATGAACAAACGGACGGAACAATGAAGAAAAGCAAACATATAAAAGCGCTGTATTTCTTTCTGGCTCTTTCAGGTGGCGTGCTGTTTGCCTGGTCTGTCTTTGCGTTATTTGAGTTGCGGTTTTCGCGCGGAGATGTTCATGAAGCCTACTCGTCATTGCGTTCTGATCCTTTGGGATGCAAGGCGCTGCATGACAGTTTCTCGAAGATTTCCGGCTTAAATGTCCGCCGCCTTATGCGTCCGCCTGGAGAAATAAAAAATCCTTCAGATTCAGTTCTTTTCGTGACAGGCGCGCGTTTTGACGAGCGCATAACAGAGCGGGGAGAGCTTCTTGATTTTGTATTGAACGGCGGCCGACTGCTTGTCTTTTTCAGCGCCGAAAGAGAAGCTCCACCCGGAGCTGCCTCATCTGAAAAATGCTCTTCAAAAAAAATCAAAAAAGAAAAGAATAAGAAAAAAAGAGCTTGCGGCGCAAAGCTTAAAAGAGCAGCTCCTGCAAAAAATAAACGAAAAGCCAAATGGGGCTTCAAGCTGATTGCGGCAAAGCATTTGTTTGTGATAGCCGAACAGGCTGTGCCCGCCAAATCATCAAGAACTGAACACGGTTTTTCAGCCATGCCTTTTTATTCAGCGGCAAGTTTTGAAATCAAAAACGGCGACTGGAACGCTCATTACTTTCACAAGGGAAAGCCTGTTATGATCGAAAGGCATTTTGGAAAAGGCTCGGCTGTAATTTCCACCGCCAGCTATTTTATTTCAAACGAAGGCTTGCGCAAGGCTCCTCAGACAAAATTGCTTTCCCATCTGATTGGCGAAAAAAAGCATATATATTTTGACGAAAAGTCGCACGGCCTTAAGGAAAACAGAAATATTATATGGCTGGGCAAAAAATATAAACTTGGATTATTGGCGCTGAATCTCCTGCTGCTGGCCGGGCTGTTTGTCTGGAAATGCGCGTGCTCTGTTTCAGGAATAAACGCGCGCGGCGATCCTGAACAGGCGAAGGTCAATTCGGATTTCACATACGCGTCTGGCCTGGTCAACCTCTTGAAAAGAAGCGTTCCGCAAAAAGGATTGGCTGCATCCTGCGAAAAAGAATGGAAGAAAACAGTAAAATACCGCCATATCCCGGAAGACAAGCTTCAAGATATAGAGGAGCTGGCTCATGCGTCCGGGTCTCAAAAAGATCAGGTTAATATATATAACAGAATACATAAAATAATATCGAAACGAAAGCGAGGCAGGAATGAATAATCTGGAATCATTAAAAGAAACGCTCTCGAAAATAAGAGAGGAAGTGGGCAAAGTCATTATCGGCCAGGAAGAGGTTGTGGACTTGGCCTTGGTGACCATCTTCTCAAGATCGCACGCGCTGATAGAAGGAGTGCCGGGAATAGCAAAAACCCTTTTGATAAGAACCTTGGCCAAAACTATGGATTGCGCTTCGCAGAGGATCCAGTTTACGCCTGATTTGATGCCTGCTGACATCACTGGAACGAATGTCTACAATATGCACGAAAATGACTTTAAACTTTTGAAAGGCCCGGTCTTCACCAACTTTTTGCTCGCGGACGAAATAAACAGGGCTCCGGCAAAAACCCAATCGGCTCTTTTGCAATGCATGCAGGAGCGCGTGGTCACTATCGACAGGGAAAGTCACATCCTGTCAAAATCCTTTACTGTCTTTGCCACCCAGAACCCTATTGAATACGAGGGAACTTATCCTCTTCCGGAAGCCCAGAAAGACAGGTTCCTGCTAAAAATAGACATGGGATATCCGGTGGAAGAAGATGAGCGCAAACTGGCGCGGATGATGCTCGATGACGACGCGCCGGAGAAAAGGCTTGACGCGGGCGAAATAAAGCAGGTTCTCTCTTTTGACGCGTTGCCGGAGCTTCAGGCCGCTTTTGGAATGGTCAAAATAAAAGAGGAACTGGTGGATTACATCATCAAAATAGTCAGACTGACCAGAACACACAGTTCTGTGCTTGTCGGAGCCGGGCCGCGCGCCACTCAGGCTCTGGTGTTGAGCAGCAGGGTGTACGCCGCTTTGCAAGGCAGGGATTTTGTGACGCCGGATGATATAAAATTTCTTTCCTCTCCGGTTTTAAGCCATCGCCTGGCTCTGAGGCCAGAATATGAAATAGAGGGCTTGACCGTGCCCGAAGTCATTCAGCAAATGCTTCAGGAGGCGCCTGTTCCCAGATGATAATCCCGAGGAGCATAATTTTATGGTGCGCTGTTTTGCTTCCGCTTTCGGCGGCAGCTTTTCATGGCGATGGCTTCGCGCAAGCATTGATTGTGGCCACGGGCTCTCTTTTCGTTATCGCCATAATAGATGCGATTATGGCATTGCAGCGCGGCAGACAAATATCTTTTTCCTTGCCAGAGCTTTCGCGTTTTTCGATAAAGCGCAACGGGAATTTAGTTTTTTCTATTTCAAACCCTGCCAAAATCACGGCAGACCTGCTTTTTGTTCCGTTAGTCCCAGACGAGTTGGGAGCGCTCGAAAGCGAGTTCTCGATGCGCTTGAGCGCTGATGAAAATATGAAATTTAACTGCCCCTGCCTTCCCGGGCGAAGAGGCAGTCACAAAGTAAGCCTTTCATGGTTTGAAGTTGTTTCTCCGTTGGGGCTTTGGTCTGCGCGAATGAAAAATCCTCTTGACTCCGAAATCCGGGTGTACCCGGACACTCACAGCGAAAGGAACAATCTTGCCGCAATGTTCCTTAACAAGTCTTACGGCGGATTGCATCTGCATCGAGTGGTGGGGCAAGGCCGTGAATTTGAAAAATTAAGGGATTATATTCCAGGCGACAGCTTTGATATTGTTTCATGGAAAGCCACGGCAAAGCGCGGCAAACCAGTGTGCAAGGAATATCAAGTGGAGCGAACGCAGGAAATTTACGCAATCATAGACACTTCAAGATTCAGCGGCAGATCAAAAGGCGGAATATCCAACCTTGACCATCATTTCGCATCCGCTCTGGTTCTGGGACAGGTCGCGGAAAAGCAGGGGGATTTATTTGGAATAATCACTTTTGACGATCAGGTTAAAACTTTTATCAGAGCGGGCGGCGGAAAAGGACGCTATTCAGCCTGTCGCGATGCCGTTTATGGCTTGGCTCCGCAGGCAAAGTCGCCTGATTTCGGGGCTTTATTTTCTTTCGTCAGAGCCAACCTGCGCAGGCGCGCATTGCTGGTGTTTCTCACCGACCTTGATGAGCGTTCGCTGGCTGAATCTTTTGTCGAAAATATTTCGCTTGTAAGCAGACATCATCTTTGCATGGTCAACATGCTCAAAGATGAAACTCTGGGGCCGCTTTTCGAATCGCCCGCAGACACGCCGGATGATATATATGCGCATCTTGCAGGGCATATAAAATGGGCTGACTTGCTGGAAACCAAGCGAGCGATGGCCAGATACGGCGTTCATTTTTCTATGATTGACAGAGAAAAACTCAGCGTCAACCTGATTTCCGGCTATATGGACATGAAGAGAAGGCAGATGATATGATTTTAGACATTGAAAAATTTGTTGTCAAGGAAAAGCCCCTATGGAATGAACTGGATAATTTGCTGGGGACTTTGGCGCGAGAAGGAGACAAAAAGCTTTCCGTGGACGATGTAAAGCGCCTTTATTACTTGTATGAAAGAGTATCCGAAGACCTTGCAAAGATATCAACTTTTTCAGGAGAGCGCGAAGTCCGGAAATACCTTGAGACGCTTGTAGCCAGGGCTTACGCCGAAATATACGCAAAAAAAGGAAAACGCGTAAAGTTTAATCTCTTTAAATGGGCCGCGCATTCGTTCCCGGCGGCTTTTCGGAGAAACAGCAAAGCGTTTATGCTCGCTTGCGCAATCAGCTTGTTCGGAGCGCTTTTCGGAGGAATTGCGGTGACTGTTGACCCTGACGCAAAAAAAGCTGTTTTCCCGGAAGAATTCAGGCATTTGCAACAGTCTCCCGACGAAAGAGTGGCGCAGGAGGAAAAAATGGATGCGGACAGACGCCTGGAAGGCGTTCAGTCTACTTTTGCCGCGCAACTGATGACGCATAATATAAAAGTTTCAGTGTTTTGCCTGGCTTTGGGCATGGCATGGGGCATAGGCACAATGCTTGTTCTCTTTTACAACGGAGTTGTTCTTGGCGCTGTGGCTTTTGATTTTATTATGGGAGGGCAGACTGTTTTTATGCTGGGCTGGCTGATGCCGCACGGCGTTATTGAGATACCGGCTTTTGTCATAGCCGGACAGGCCGGCCTTGTGCTTGGCGGATGCATTTTAAAACCGCGCGGAGCAAGGGCACGCGCCTTAAAAGAAAAAATTGACGATATTGTGACACTGGCGGGAGGCGTTGCGATGCTTCTGATATGGGCAGGATTGGTGGAGTCTTTCCTGTCTCAACTGCACGAGCCGGTGATTCCTTATTTTGCAAAGATTATCCTGGGCGTTGTTGAACTTATCGCTTTGATTGCCTATCTGGGGCTTGCCGGAAGAAAAAAAGAAAAAGAGGCTATGTCGAAGGGAGCTGCTGAATGAACGCCGCTGAATTGACAAACATTGTTGAGATAAGAACTCCGGAAGGCATTTCCTTTCCTTTGCATCTGGCTTCGCCTGTTTCCCGATGCCTTGCATGGACAATGGATTTTTTCTGCATTCTGGTTTTGCAGAACGCTTTGTCAATGATTGTCAGGCTGTTCCTTATTTTGAGTCCTGACTTCGCTCAGGGAATGGCTATTGCCTTATATTTTGTCATATCAATCCTTTACGGAATTATTCTGGAATGGGCATGGAACGGGCAGACATTCGGGAAACGCATGTTTTGCCTGCGCGTCATAGATGCCGATGGAATGAAGCTCAGTCCTTCGCAAGTAGTTGTCAGAAATCTTCTTCGCGCGGTGGATTGCCTTCCGGCCTTTTATCTTGCAGGCGGCGCGTTCAGCCTTTTGTCGCCACGCTATCAGCGTCTTGGAGACATTGCCGGGCGAACCTATGTAATTCGCGAGCTGAAAGCTGCGGATCCGGACTTAAACTCAATCCTGACAGACAAGTACAATTCCTTCAGAAATTATCCATATCTAATGGCCCGGGCCAGAGCCGGGATTCCGCCAAATGAGGCCACATTGCTTTTGAGGTCTCTTTTAAGACGCGACACACTTGATGCGCAGCGACGCGCCGAGATTTATTCAAAACTCGCTGAATACGTCAAAGAAAAAGCGTTATTTCCTCAAGAAGCGACGGACGGACTCTCTGACGAGCGTTATCTGAAGAATATTGTGGATATCCTTTACAGGCGTTAATTTCTGCTTGACAAATGCTCTTTTTGCTGGTTTATTTATAAATTCAGTTCAATAATTTAATAATATAATAATTAAAAGCAGGTGGGGAATGGCTCAAACTTGGTATTATTCAGAGAACGGACAGAATTCCGAACCTTACGATGAAGCCGGAATTGGGGCATTGCTGGAAAGCGGCGCCATCAAGCCAGAAACGATGGTATGGAACGAACAGTTGGGCGACTGGAAGCCAGCCGCTGAAACTGAACTGTCAAAATATATAAAACGCGGCGCGGGAAACAAGCTTGAAGAACGCTCAAGTCTTTTGCCGACCGCCGCTTGTTCAATATGCCAGAAAAATTTCAACAAGAGCGACATGGTCGATATTGACGGACGGATGGCCTGTTCCGAATGCAAGCCCCAGATGTTGCGCCAAATGCAGGAAGGCGTTGCGCAGTCGGGCTTTTACCATTACGGAGGATTCTGGATTCGCGTAGTGGCGGCTATTGTTGACGGAATCATTCTTTGGGTATTGCAGCTTCCTGTCGCTATGATCATTGGCGTAATAACGGGCGTTGAGGCGGCCAGCAGAGAGGCTGACGGCGGCAACGCTCCTATTTTCACGGCAAGCTTTATTGCTTTGCAGAGTATAAATGTCATTATCAGCATTATTGTTCCTTTAGTCTATTCAGTTGTGTTTGTTTCATGGAAAGGCGCCACCCCAGGCAAGATGGCGGTTGGCATAAGGATTATAAACGCGGACGGCTCAGAGAAAATCAGCGTGCCAAAAGCCATAGGCCGACATTTTGCAAAGATGTTAAGCGGCTTCATTTTCGGCATCGGTTATCTTATGGTTGCGTTTGACGATGAAAAGCGCGGCTTGCATGACAGAATGTGCAAGACCAGAGTAATATACAAGAATAAGTAGTTCTTTATTATGCCCATTGTCATTTGTGAAAAATGCAAAAGTCATATTTCTGAATTCAGCCTTGCCGCGGATGCGCCTCTTGTGTGCGCATCCTGCGGGACAAAGCAATGCCTGGATATATTCCCCGCCGCGTTGAAGGAGTACAAAAAAGGCAGGCAAGCGGAAAAAGCGCTGAGCGAGGAACAGTCAAGCTGCTTCTATCATCAAGACAAAGTGGCGGTGGTTGCATGTGACGCCTGTGGCGTTTACCTATGCGATCTTTGCGATCTGGAAGTCGAGGGACGCCACTTATGCTCAAAGTGCTTCAAAAATGCCAAGGATGAATTCAGCTCATTTCAAACTGGCGCCGTGCTCCATGACGACATTGTTCTTGCAGTGGCGGCTCTTTCATGCTTTATTTTTTATATATCCTTCCTCACCGCTCCATTTGTCATTGTGTACAGCATTTTGAAATGGAACAAGATTAAGACGCCTTACAAAAAGGCTTACAAATGGAAATTCTCATTGGCTATAATTCTGGCGCTCATTTCAGTCAATATTTTTGTTTTGTTTATATACGGGGTGCTTAAATGAAAAAATATAGAACGATATTTAAGAAAACAGCTTTTTGGGGCGGCCGCAACTCATGGATGGCTTGCAAAGAGCATCTGTTGCATATCAAAAGCAACGGATACACGGAAGATTACAAAAGGTTTTTTTTCAATGACATTCAATGGATAAAGCTGGTTGCCAATAAATTCTCGATTTTTATTGATATTCTTATTGGGCTGATTTCCTTTATTTTTGGCATTATGGCTATTGCCATTGCGTTTGTCTCTCCCGACGAACCGGTTCTATTGATTATTTTTTCCTTGCTCAGCGGCCTGTTTCTTTTTATTCTTATTGTCAATCGCCTGCTTGGGCCTTCAGCCAGGCTGATAATCAAAACGCACACCAGACGCGACGAGATACCGGTCAACCGCTTCAGGAAGGGATTAAAGCTTCTCAAGGGGCTTAATTCATACATAGGTGCAGCTCAGGGCAATGTTCCCAAAACAGAAATACTGGCAAGATTGCAAGCTGATGAAAAAGAGCGAAACAACAAGCTTGTGATTTAATTATGCCGGATAGAGACACATTCAAAAATCGTCGATGCGCCAACCATGCGACAAGAGAAGCTGTGGCAAGATGCCCAGCCTGCAAAAAAGATTTATGCCGCGAATGCATAACTGAGCACAAAGGGAAGATGCTTTGCACTGATTGCCTTAAAAGCACAACCGCCAAAAAAGAAGCCGAAAGAAAAAAGCTTGAGTTTGCTTTGCTGGGCTTGCTGTTCGTGGCGGGAATGATTGTGTCGTTCTATTTTTTCTTTGGCATCGCCTCTATATTGGAAAAAATCCCCGACAAGTTCCACGACGCCTCATATTTAAATGTCGGACTTGACCTTTAAATCTGTTCCAGCCTCAGACTCTTATACATTACGCAAACGACCAGCGCGCGCGCCGCTGGGCCAAGCCCGGACAAATTCCGGTTTTTATTTTAATTTCAAGACTTTTGGCGGTTCCATCTCATTATCTTTTTGATTATTTATCGAGTTGCGCTATATTAAAAATCTGATGATATTGAGAGAGTAAGGTGCACATGAGAAAGAATACTGATTTGCTTGCCGTATTGAGCTCTATAGCGGAAGCGTTAGTGCTTTCTGACGCGGATAATGTCCAGGCCCTCTCCGGCATTCATTCTGATTTCCAGAGTCTGAATGAAAAAGCTGAAGAATTGTCTTTGCCTGTTATTTCAAAAATAGCGGAAGCGGCCGCTGAATTCATTGAAAAAATAGTGCTTGATGAAATTGACAATGCGGATGATGCCATGGAAATCCTTGCGAAGGCGATAACGTGTTTGCAGGGATTGGCTGAAGGACAAAGCTTGGACGCGCTGGAACTTCCTTCGCAGTTGGGGCTTGAGCAGTCCGGGCTTGAGGCAACGGGCGTTTCTTTAACGCCTGAAAAAGATTCCTCCATAAAAAAAGAGACAGAAAAAGAACCTGTGTCAAAAGACGCCGATGAAATTTCGTTTTCTGATTATATGGCGGCTATAGCGGCCGACCCCGAATTGGTGGCGGATTTCATCGCCGAGTCACACGAACACATGGATAGCTGCAATGGGCATCTTCTGGCCATTGAGTCTGACCCTGGCGATTTTGACGCTTTAAACGCGGTGTTTCGCGCTTTCCATACGATAAAAGGCGTTGCCAGTTTTCTAAATCTGTCGCACGTTCGGCAACTGGCTCATCAGGCTGAAAATTTACTGGACAAGGCCAGAAGCGGAGATATTGTTCTCCGCGGTTTTGCGATGGACGCAATATTCGATTCTCTTGACACTATGAAGCAGATGATTGAAGATCTCAGCAACACTTTTAAGTCAGGAACGCCCGTTAATTCAGTGGGCGATTACAGCGACTTGCTGAACCGTTTGTCTTTAGTGACTGCTGACGCTGAAGCGCCGGCAGTGGAAAAGGCGCGCCAGGAAGCGCAGCAAGAAGATTTCAACACTTTTTCTCTGCCAGTTGAAATGGTTATGGGTGAGTTGCCTCAGCTTATCGAAGAATTAGGCGAGCATTTGGATATTGCTGACAATAACCTCTTGACCATTGAAAAAGACAGTTCAGATTTGGCGGCTCTGAATTCTTTGTTCAGGTGTTTTCACACAATAAAGGGCAGCTCCGGCTTTTTAGGTTTGAAAACTATGGAAAATATAGCTCATCATACAGAATCACTTTTGGATAACGCAAGAAACGGCAAGGTCTTGCTAGAAGGAGCTGCGTCTGATCTTATATTCGAGGCTGTGGACGCATTCAAGCATTGCTCTCAAGAATTGAAAGAAACCCTCAACTCTGGAAAAAAGACCATTGAATTGACAGAATACTCAGAACTCTGCAAAAAACTGGAACAAGCCGCAAGCGGCAAAGCTCAGCCCCCCGTTGAAAGACTGAACACCAAAGACTTAAAAAAACAGTTGCAAGGCGCAATTGCCCAAGAGGCTCCATCGGCGCCTCGCGGAGGCAAAATCGAGCTAAAGGACACAGTTAAAGTCGATTCGGACAGGCTTGACAAATTGCTTGACGCAATCGGAGAGCTTGTAATTGCCGAAACCATGGTTTCTCAAGATCCTGAACTGCGAGTGGCCGCTTCTCCTCAAGTTATTCAGAACATAACTCTCCTTGATAAAATAACCAGGGAACTGCAGGCAATGAGCACCTCATTAAGAATGGTGCCTATACAGCCGACTTTCCAGAAAATGGCGCGTCTTATCAGAGACCTCTCCAAAAAAGTAAACAAAGACATAGAATTTATTATGAATGGCGGAGAGACAGAGCTTGACAAAACTGTGATCGACAGGATTGGCGATCCACTGGTGCATATGGTGCGCAATGCAGTTGACCATGGCATTGAACATGATGCAGATGCCCGCGTTAGCACTGGAAAGCCTCGCAAGGCTCGCGTCACCTTGAGAGCGTTTCACAAAGGCGGCAATATCTATATAGAAATAGAAGACGACGGACGCGGCCTGAATCGCGAAGCCATTTTGAAAAAGGCTATTGAGCGCGGAATAGTGAAGCCAGAGGAAACTCTTGCGGACAAAGACATTTACGCTCTTATATTTGCCGCTGGATTTTCCACTGCCGAAAAAATCACTGAAGTCTCAGGCAGGGGAGTCGGCATGGACGTGGTCAAGAGGAACATCGAAGAGCTGAGGGGCCAGATAGAGATACAGTCGACCCTTGGACGCGGCAGCATTTTCACGATTCGCCTCCCCTTGACATTGGCTATTATTGACGGCATGGTTGTTCGCGTCAACGACGAAAGATATATTATTCCGACGCTTTCCATTATTATGTCGGTCAACGTTTCAAAGGATGAGATTAACAAAGTGCAGGGGCGCGGCGAAATGCTGTCCTTGCAGGGGGATCTTATTCCTGTATTCCGTCTTGATCATATTTTTGACATCGAAAGCGAAAATAACGCTTCCAGCGACTACTTGATCGTTGTTGTGGAGAGCGAGGGCATGAAGACGGGAATTGTTGTTGAAGAACTTCTTGGACAGCAACAGATTGTAATCAAGAATCTTGGCGACTTCCTTAAAGGCTCTCCGGGTCTCGCAGGCGGAGCGATCATGCCGGACGGCACGGTCGGACTTATTCTTGATGTTTTCGGATTGGTAAAATTGGCAAATTCAACTTAATTAGCCAAATTGTAAAAAACAATTAAATCTGGAGATTGATAAAAATGACTGAAATTGTGCAAAATAAAGCCGAATATATCGCTCAACCTGGCAAATACTTGAACTAAGCCGCTGTCGCGGCAGTCAACGTTAATGGAGATTAAATAGT
>CAZYVR010000143.1:0-13431 GCA_964651145.1 uncultured Victivallales bacterium
ACAATTATTACGGTGGAAAATTGGCAGCAAAGCATTTGTTGTCTAAAAAAGTATCCCTTTTATGGACCCGCACTTATCATAATACTTCAGAAAGGATTTCCGGTTTTACCGACACTGTTTTTGAAGCTGGAAGACATGTAGATATTCTAAGTTGCGCAGAGCTTGACGCCACGGATATTTGGGTCGAACGAATTTGTCAGACATTAAGCCAGAACCCAAAAGAATCAATAGGAGTATATTCACCCAGCGATCAAGAGGCCGTTACGCTAATATGCAAACTTCTGGAGAAGCGTATTCAGGTTGGCAAAGATGTGCTTGTGATTGGCTATAACGGGTTATATTTATCTGAATACATTTATCCAGCTCTAACAACAATCGCTCAGCCTTACGAGGAAGTTGGTCGCAGGGCTATTCAAGCTTTAGTTGCGGACATTTATGGGAAACCAGTCACATCTTCATTAATTAAGCCAGAGTTAATCATTCGTGATTCAGCATGAGAAAAAATACATTTAGCAGGTTCTTTTTCTAAGCAACTTTTACAATATAAAAATAAAACAAGGAGGCCGAATAAATGAAATTCAGGAGTAAATCAAACGCTGGCAGGATATTTATAAGATTCACGCTTATCGAACTTCTTGTAGTAATTTCTATTATTGCGATTCTTGCCTCAATGCTGTTGCCAGCGTTAAGTAAAGCGCGCGATAATGCCAAAAGCATATACTGTAAAAACCAGTTAAAGCAGTTTGGAATAGCCTATCAAATGTATCAAACTGATTACAATGGCTATCGGGTTCCGGTTTTCATGTCAGGCCCTGGTACTTGGATGAAAAATCGCGCATTTCGCGAATATATAGGCCTTAGCAATGTTATACCTTCCTATTGGGGGGGCGGAGATGAATTCTATCATTATTATTATCCTCAAAAATATTTATGCCCTCTTGCTGTTACAGCATATACACGGGATGGATTATATAATTTACAGCATGCATATGGGGCAAATTATACCGATTTACCATGGAGTATCGACACAATGGTCTACTATTCGGCTAAAATCAAAAATCCCAGCAAAAAGCTTGAATTGATTGATTCAACATCTTGGAACGTAAAAGAAAGCGCCTCTGGCACAAGTTTATTATTGCCACCTGGAACACTTGCGGCTAGAGAGTCTTACCGACACAATAATGGGGCAAATATTGAGTTTTTTGACGGACATGTGGCAACCCTGAAATCCAAGAACGTAGTCCACAACAATCAGTTATGGGAAGCTTATTAATTGTTTTTTAGATTTATGAGAAAAAATATTAAAACAAAAAGGAAATTATAATGTTGAAAAAAATTATAATACTATCTCTTGCTATTTCTTTGTGTCCCCTAGCCATGTTTGGAGAAAATCCTAACTTGGTGCGCAATGGGGATTTTTCCCAAATAAAAAAGAGTCGCCTTGTCGGCTGGGAAGTATATGGTCATTCGTCAGCAAAACAAAAACTGGAGCTCTGGAAAGACGGAGAGAATCCATGCGCAAAATTGACGTGTTCGGCTTTTGAAGTCAAGTCAGGAAGCAGTCATGCCTTAATCGGGCAAATTGGGTTAATGCATCCTTTAATAAAAGGCAGGCTTTATGAATTTTCCTGTCGTATGCGCGCAACAAATATAAGAAGCAAGAGTGTTGTAATTCAAATTCGCAACATAAAAAACTGGGGCTATGGCGGATTGAATGAAAGAGTGATAGTCGGACATAAATGGAGGAATTATAAGTTTAAAATATGGGCCACGGACAACTTAAAAGAAAACGCAAGGGTCTCTATTCATTTCAAGGAAACAGGGGAGCTTTATGTTGACGATGTAAAATTAATTGAGCTGCCTGAACCCGCAATTGAATTCACCAATGTTGTTCCTAAAACAAATTCAAAAAACTTAATTCCTAATGGAGATTTTGGAAGCGGAACAGCTCATTGGACGAGTTGCGGAAAGGGCATGGCCTGCTCCAACCTAGAACGTTTGCATGGCAAATTAATGTTGGAGAAGAATCCTGCTGGAAATCATTTTCTTCGAATTCCAATGGGCGGGAAAGATACTCCTGAATTATGTTTTGACGGCTGGGGAGTTGGAGTCAAAAAAGAATTGCGTCCACTTGTGCAAGGCATGCAAATAATTAGTGTGGCAAAAGGTCAAAAATATACTTTTTCATGTTATATGCGTTCGGACAATAAAAATGCTCGTGCTGCATTGCAGATTGTTGAGCGAAATCCAGCCTGTCACGGCAATCGCGATAAAACTACCAAGATGGCTAAAGTCTTCAATTTGGGGACGCACTGGCAGAGACATCACATTACGTTTGTACCCAAAAGCGATTACGTGACAATTGGAGCCGGCCCAGACTTAAAGCAGGATAGTCAACTCTATATTGATGTGGCAGGGCTGCAATTAGAAAAAAATGATAAAGCAACATCATTCCAGCCGCGTCTTTCTACGGAAATAGGCATTATGCCAACTTGCGAAGGAGGAGTTTTTATAAAAGGCAAAGATGCACCTGCCCTAAAAATAACAGTAAGCAACAATAAAAACAGCACGGCAAACGGAATCGTGAAATTTTGCTTGCGAGACTATTTTAACCGCATAGCTGAAGTTGCCCCTGTTAACTTTTCAGTATCTTGCCACACCTCAAAATCATTCATAATAAAACTTCCTGATACATGGCGAGGTTTCTTTAGTGGCTCTGCCCAGTGGGAAATAGATTCAATATCAGGCGAAACAAAATTGCGTTTGGCTATCGTCCCTCCTCCTCCCACTGATTCAATACTGGGAGTAAATCATACATTTGCTCCGAATTGGCTAATTTCTCAAGCTAAAAAAGCTGGTGTCTTATGGTATCGCAATTGGATTAACTGGCAAATAGTTGAACCGAAGCCCGGCAAATACAACTTCAAGAACCAAGACTATCAGATAAATAGAGTTATTGAGCGCGATGCGCACATGATGTCTATTTTGCCGGAAAATCCGTCTGCCAATTGGTCTTCTGAAAAAAATCCAGCCGTAAAGCCTACGGGAAATCCATATAGGGCTAAACAGTTTTTGGAAATCCAACCGCCTAAAGATTCTCAAGTTATGAGCGGTTTTATAGAGAAGGTTGTATCAAGGTACAAAGAGAAGGTTAAAGTCTGGGAGTTTTTGAATGAGCCAGTATATGGAATTTCCCGTGGGCTGCCAAGAACTCATTATAAACCGAAAGCCTATTATGAATTATTTAAAGTTGCCGCAAAAAGCATGAAAAAAATCGATCCGAATTGTAAGGTGATAGGGGGGATTTCAGGAAATTTCTACACATTCCATTACACTTCTGAGCTAATAAAAATGGGTATGCTTAAATACGCCGATATAACCAACCTGCACCTATACCCAAGCACTGCTCCTGAAATATATCTTAGCAATATAAAAAAGCTTGTAGCTCTAATGAAAAAGAACAATTGCCTACGTCCAATATGGGTTACGGAATTTACTTATAGAGCTTACGATGATGTTCCACGAAAACCGTATATCAAAAGTGGTCCTATTGACTCATGTATATTGCGCAGTGAACGCGTTGGCGCTGATTGGACACTTCGATTTTTTGCAATCATGAATGCGCATAATGTTAAAAAAATATTTATCCATGCTGGAGTAACAACCGGACCCAATGGTGTGATTGGCGGATGTTCATTATTTGGATATGGCGGAGCTCCTACCAAAACTTTTGCCGCGCTGGCTCAATATGTCAATTTTATCGGAACCAATTTTAAATTCGTGGCAGAGCGAAGGTTAGATAATTGTGGCTATGCATACACTTTCGAAAGCAAGGGAAAAAACGTTATAATCATGTGGAATCCAGATGATAAAACAGAGCTATATGTTAATAATGAAAAAGGGATCTCCATTTATGACGCAATGGGCAACATTATTTCTAAAAAACGGGTTAAGCTCGGCTCAACTCCAATATATATAAAAACGACAACTCAGCGCGCTAAAACATGGCTGAATAATTTAACAATCAACTGTCCATCTTCCAATAAGTAAGATATGAAAAGATGTAATGGGCAAAAATTCTGCAATTAACTGAGATTGCATTTAAAAGGAGAAACCAATAATGAAAAAAAAGTGGCATGGCAAAAAAGTTATGATTTCTAGCTTGATTTTAGCATTGAGCAATTTAAGCGCGTTCGCTTTAATAAAGCCTCCGGAGCCAGAGAAGGAGCTGATAAAATTTGAAAGTGTTGATAAATTGCAGTCTTCTTGGGAGGATAGAATATCTTTGGAACATCCTGAAATTACGAAGCAATGGTCTGTCAGCATGATTAAGCTTGGGGAACGGGACGTTATTAAAATGACATATGACTTTTCTGGGAATAAGCTTGGACGCGCAGTGTATCAGAAAAAAGTTAAACTTGATCTCAGCGAAGTATCAACAATTGAAATGGATGTAATGGCCAGCAACCCGGCTACTCTTAAAAATGGCATGTCTATTATGTTCAAGTCTGGCAATGGCTGGTATTCCAACAGCGTTCTTCCGAAGGGAAAAATGGAATGGACTAAGATTAGAATCAGCAGATGCGGGTTTCGTGAATATGGTCAAACTGAGGGCTGGAAGAATATTACAGCAGTTCGCTTCGTGCCATGGGCAATGGCGCGTGAGCCAGGTGAGATTTATGTCGCGAATTTTGGATTTATGCCTCCTAACTGCAAAATAGCTATTTTAAATCAAACATTTAAAAACAAAAAAGCTTCAGTAGGGCATCTGGTTAACATGGTCATTTATGCGGAAAACCTTATGGATTCAGGCATTATTCCACTTCCGGTCAGCAGTTTAGATTTTGACAAAAAACCACTAAGCAAAGAATGGACAATATTCTTGCCAGCCATGCCGCAAATACGAAAAGAAACTGTGGCTAGGTTATGTGAGCATATTAACAATGGCGGCAAGATTGTTGCAGTCAGCGCTATTCCTCCTGATGTGGCAAAATGCTTGGGCGTAAAATTAAACGAATATAAAGGAGACAAAGGACGAGGTGATCTGATTGTTTCTAAAAATATTTTCCCAATTATTCCAAAAGAGATACCCGAGCGGGATTCACTTTTGGCCGTGCCGGAAGCAACAAGCAAAGATGGATTAATTTTTGCCAGATGGCGTTCGCTTGAAAGTGAAAAAACTTACCCAGGAGCATTTATTTGCTCCAAAGGAGCATATATTCCTATTCGCGCTCGTTTCAGGCGGAATCAAACGTCTCTGTTGTTATTAGGAGTTCTATCCCAGTTTGACAAATCTATAATTAAAAATGCCGCTGATTGTTATTTAAAGGGACCGGGCTGGAGCTTTGATTGCAATTGGGATGACGCGCTAAAGGAAATAGCAAAACTGCCTAATTATCCAAAGGTTGAAAAAGACTGCAAACGAGTTCAACTAATCCTGTCTGATGCTCGGCAGTCAGTGAAAAACGGGAAATATTCAGAAGCTATTAATACTTTTGCCAAAGCAAGTTTTTTATTGAAAAAGGCATATATTAACGCATGGCAAATGCCTGATTTTGAGTTCTTTGCAACGTCAGTGCGTGATAGTATGCCAATGGATAAACTAATTCCGTTTTTAAAAGCATGCAATGTTACTGACATAACAATTAAGATAGGCTCAGGGGCATCATCGGCGTATAGCAATAGCATTAAACCGCAGTGGAAAAAATACATAACAGCAGAAGACAAAGATTTTATAGTGAAACGTATAAAAGCTTTTGCTGACGCCAACATAAAAGTATGGAGTGAGCGGCAAAATTTAGTTTCATCGAAACGCGATTTAACCTCAGAAGAATTTGCCAGGCTTAAAAAAGAAAACCGCTTGGCTGTTTCTTCAAACGGCAAAATTATTGAAGGATGGCTGTGCCCCACTCATCCTGATATAATAAAGGAGCAATGTGCATTGATGTTGGAATGTGCTGATATTCCAGGAGTCCATGGGGTTTGCTTTGATCTCATACGATATTCAACTGTGCCGACTGCATGCTTTTGCCCAAGGTGCAAACAATTGTTTGAAAGGCATATCAAAGGCAAAGTTAACTGGAATCGAGATGTGGCAGGAAAAGAACAGTATCACAAAAAATGGCTGCAATTCAAAGCTGACAACATAACAAATATTGTTAAAGCTGCATCGGAGACGGTTAGAAAAGCAAAGCCAGAAATAAAGATAATGGCATTTGTTTTTTCAAGTTACCCTACTTGTAAATATGAGAATGGACAGGATTGGAAATTATGGATAGAAAAAGGTTATATTGACAAAGCTGGGCCTATGGATTACATAACTACCACGAATGGCTTCAGGCAACTGGTTAAGGCTCAAGGAAAGCTGCTCGGAGGCTGCGAAAAACTTTATCCCGGGATTGGACTGACTGAACGTCTGAGCTCCATTGAGGCAATGCGTCAGATAACAGTGGCAAAAGAAGCCGGCGCCAAAGGTGTTTATTTATTCGCGTTTTGGGGGCCATATGTCAGAACTGTTTTTGCGAGTCTAAGGGAAGCTATTAATAAATAAAATAACACTGTATGGGGACAACTATTTCCCGATAGGGCTAAAATAACGAAACAGCAGTCAAATTTGCGTTTTATTAACAACTGAAATTATAAATATAGGAGAAGAATTGGTTCTAGAAAAAGACAGAATCTCATTTTTTGAGAGTCAGAACAGAATAATTCTGAAAGGCCTCTTCATCGTTTTAATCCGTAAATCTTTCAGGCGTCTTGTCAGGGCATGGAATCAGCATAAACTGCTGCGCTATTTATATGATTTCAACCTTTGACATGCCTTCCTGAAATGATTTTAATATTCAATATGAGTAAAAAAAAGCTTTGTTTTTTTTGCTTTAAAGCATTTTTATCGGGATTCCTAAAGCAGTCAAGAAACAAAACGAATAGTTATGCCGGATTGCCCTTGACGGCTAAAGGGGGCCAGATGACAGGCTCATCCCCGAATCAAAACGAAGAAGAACCAGAAAAGTTTTTAAAACAGAGCGTTTTTGGCGAGCTTATTATAAATAAAAAGGCAATTGGGGAGAGTGTTGAATCTCAATAAAATATGTGGATATCATTTTTTAGGAGAGGTCTTTTACTGTTTCGCGCTCCATGAGGCGGACTGGCACTGCCAGCTGATAAGGAGGCGCTCCTTTTTTGAGGTGCGCCACTGCCTCTATAACTTTTTCCGCGAATAATTCTTCGTTCAGGTCTATGGTTGTAAAGGAGGGCGAGGCAAACTTTCCCCAGTAGAGATTGTCTGTTCCTATAAGGCTGATGTCGTCGGGAACTTTCAGGCCGTTTGACGCAAACGCTTTTATTGCCGGAAACATCAGATGATCCGCAAAGCAATAGAAAAAGGTCGGAAGATGTTTTTTTCTGGAAAGGGCTTTCAGCTTTTGCGTCATTTTCTCATGGTCTATCGGCGGGAACCAGCGGAATTTTTCAGGACACGTTCCGCCCAATTTCAGAAAAGTGTCAATAAAGCCGTGGAGGCGCGAATGGCTGCAGTTCGGAAAAATCATTCCGGCTTCGCGATGTCCCTTTTCAAACGCATGCTCGGCTGCTATTTTTCCCGCAGTGTAATCGTCGCAGTAAATGCATGTCTTGCCCGGGGCTTTGCCGCCTTGCGCCAGAATGGTTTTTATTCCTTGAGCTTCCAGATATTCAGATGTTTTTATGTTGTTGGTCAGACATATTTCTATCCCTAGATTTCGTATGGCCTGGAGTTGATGGAACTTATTGTCACTGCTGTTGTCGGGGTCAAGCTCCAGAAGGAACAGCTCCATTTTGTTTTTCATAGCCTTTCTTTGCAGGTGGCTGTAAACACCCGCAAAGAAAGAAGTGTGAAAGTTAAAATACTGGATATTGGAGGTCACGTAGGCAATCCGCGTCCAGTCTATCATGTTGACTTTCGCAAGCTTTCGGTAGCCCATAGACAGCGCTTTTTCGATCACCGTTTTGCGAGTCGCCTCACTGATGCTTTTGTCGCGGTCATTGAGGACAAAGGACACAGTTGTGGGGGACAGTTTCAGCGCTTTTGCAATTTGGGCTATCGTTACTTTGGGCATTAATATTTTCCGAGTTTTAATCCTTCGTCGACAAAATACTTGTAGGTTTCATAATTGCAAGTGTCCGGTATAGAATGGTCGGAATGCAGGATGTAGCCGGAGCCTTTCATTGCGGCTGGTATTTTTTCTTTGAGTTCAGCTTGTATTGCATCAAGGTCGTTCGCCACAAGATTGCGCGCGTCCATGCCGCCGCAGAATGCTATCTGATCTCCAAATTCCTTTTTTATTCTCAGCAAATCCATGCCAGCTTTTATTTCGATCACCTGAAGACAGTCTATTCCGGCTTCGACCATTCCTGGCAGGAGCGGCTCAATAAATCCGCAGGAGTGCATTATAACAGGCAGTCCTTGTGAGTGGCAGTAGTCGATTGTTTTTTTGTGGCTCGGCTGGATTATGTCCCGATACATGTCAGGCGACATAAAAGGGCGCCCTTTAAAGCCCATGTCTTCATAAAACCAAACTCCGTCGGGCTTTCCCTCTTTTGTAAACAGAGTTTCCATTAGGTCAATGGTCAGTTCGGCATAAGTGTTTGCCATGTCTTTGATCCAGTCCGGGTCCATGGCCATTCCCATAAGCATATATTCATGTCCGCAAACTGGATGCATAAGCTCAAAGACATTGACTCCTTTCCAGCAGAAGAAGCGGTCTTTGTCAGCGGCATGCCGCTTGCCTTCGCAGTAGCCTTCAAAGTTTATTCTCTTCGCGTCCGGCGTCAACAGCGGTTTTGTCTGCTCTTCCCACGCCGTTCTTTCCTGAACGGAAAAATCCACATGCTCTGGAGTGGCGTTGTGCTTTTTATGCTTGCGCAGAAATGCCCCATTGCCGTCTTTCATCAGAATAGTGTTTTCGTCTTCTTCTATTATTTCATCTTCAAAATGAATGTCGGCTTTCAAATTGAAAGCGCCCATTCCGCACATGTCGAAGCCAAAATGATCGTCAAGAGATTCGCCCTCTTTTATATGTCCCTGCGAGGCCCATTTTTTTTGCGTGTCTCCCCAGAAGTGCTCGTAAAGCCCGATGCGGTCCACCGGCTGACGTTTGAGTATGTTTGAGATTCTCTCGATGCCTGTCATTTTCTCCATTTTCCAGTCTCCTTAAATTTAAGTTACTAAATTATTTAGTAACTATTTTAGCTGATTTGCCGTCAATGTCAAGACTTTTGTTTTAAATTATTGCTTTCTTTGTCATTATATCCGGTTGATATAAGCATTTAAAAAGGCTATTGTTTTTTTGCTTGAAAGAAATTAATTTACAACAAACAAACCGGAGGGGATATGTTAAAATTCAAATTTATTGTAGCTGGTCTTATTTGCTGCTTTCTTGGCGCTGGCTGCCGGACTTCTCTTGATGAGCTTCTGTCAAAGATGGATAATGCAACCGATCCATCCAACAAGCTGAGGACTGTAAAAACGAAGTTGGTCAAAGCCGAAATGACTATTCCAGCGCAGAAACTGAAGATGCAGATGACTGTGATAAACAAATATCCCAACAAAACAAAAACAATTGTGAATATCCCCGGCGTAATGAACTCCGTTCAAGGGTATAACGGGAAAGACGCTTGGGAATTTACCAAAGGCATGGGAGTCCGCAAGGCATCCGGCGCGGAGCTGAATTTCATCAAGTTTCAAACTCAGCTTGATAATCCCAACAGCAAACTGAAAGATGTTTTTGCAAAAATAGAGCTTGACGAGGACGGCGAGAGCGTGTCCGGCTACGCCTGCTATAAGCTGACCTGCTATCCACCCGAAGCATGCAAACTTTCTCCTTTTATCCTATATGTTGACAAGTCCAGCTATTATACCAGGAAAATTTCAATGACTGCAGTTACGGGACTGGGCTCAGTTCCATCCATGCTCGAACTGAGCGACTTCAAAGCTATCCAAGGCATCATTACCCCTCTTCATATGAAGATTAAGCAAATGGGCATGAACATAATGGTTAAAATTATTTCAGTGGAGTATGGCGCGGAAGTTTCCGATTCCACATTTGACATTCCAGGAGTGAATAAAAAAGGCAAATGAAAAATTTGCCGCGCCATATTATTTTCGCCGCTTTCGCGTTCCTATTTTTTACCTCAAGTGCGGCAGTCCCTGCCTCTGAAACATTGGAGCCTGATCCTGAATTTCAGAAAACAGCTCTGAAAACGATGAAGGAAATGTGGAACACAGTGAGGGACAGGCATTATTCCAAATCTCTGCCTGGAGTGAATTGGGACGACATTTACAAAGAGTATTTGCCGCAAGTGAAAAAATGCCAGGATCAAAGCGAACTTTTGGCTGTCCTGAACAGGATGGTCAAAGAGCTTGGATTGAGCCATATATATGTTTTGCCGCCAGAAAACTCCTTGACTAAAAAAGCCATATCCGCATGCAGAGAAGCCCGAAAAAACTTGCCTGCGCCTTCAAGCGCTGCGCTAAGAGTTCCAGGCAATCCAGGATTAACTCTGTGCCTGGCGGATGGACGCGTATGCGTATTGCGCGTAAAGCCGGGCTTGCCTGCCGACAAAGCCGGAATCCGCTCTGGCGACGCGATTGTTGGAATAAATGGATTTGTTTTTGATGCCAAAAAAAAATCAGAAATCCCCTGGGATGTAATCGCAACGCATATGCTTGTTGGGTATCCAGGAACAGAACTGAGCGTTGACATTGAAAATGCCAAAGGAGAAGCGCGAACAATAAAACTTAAATGCGTCGCCGATGGCTCAAGATGGCTGCAGATCGGCGCAATGCCTCCAATTCCTGGCACATTTTATTCAGAAATTATTTCCGAACAGATAGGCTATATTTATTTCTCGCCGTTTTTTCCCGAGCAGAGCGTGAAGATAAGAGACGCTTTAAAGGGGAAGCTGAAAGATGTAAAAGCGCTAATTCTGGATGTTCGAAACAATCCTGGCGGCATGTTGATAATTCCTCACGGAATCGCTGGCTGGCTTTCCGATGAAGAGCTGGAATTTGGAAAAATGCCCATTAGGGGAACCACCTTGACGCTTCGCTCTTACCCACAGGACAATGCCTTTGCCGGGCCGATTGCCGTGTTGATCAACAATGGCTCGGGGAGCGCGGCCGAAGTGTTTGCCGCAGGCATGCGGGATAATGACCGGGCTGTTCTTGTGGGAGAAAAAACTTCTGGACAGTGCCTCCCATCAGTGTTTCTGTTTTTGAGCACAGGCTACAGACTTCAAACTGTGTTCGGAGATTTTATCAGGAAAAATGGAGCTGGAATTGAGAAGATAGGGGTAGATCCGGATATTAAAGCAAAGCAGAAGAGAAGCGATTTGATTAATGGCAAAGACTGCGTTCTTGAAGCCGCTGAAAAGTATTTGCTTGAAAAACTAAGGCCAGAGCAATGAAAGAGGAAGCTTTGGAAATAAAGCGAGCGCAACATCTGACCAGATGAGGTTGTCGCGCAGCTTTGACGTTGAACTAAGCCGCTGTCGCGGCATTTGTCTCTCGTAAAGATTTAGATTGACAAAAAAATTGCTTTTCATGATGTGGATATCCCGTATTTTTGGGTTATTTTTTTTTTACCATGCAGTTTTATCTACATCAACTCTAAAGTGATATTGCCAAGCTCCAGTTGAGCCGGTTTCTGTCCACTCTTTATTATTTACCGCCTTTACATGTCCATCAACAAAAGCCACATTACTAAAGTTTTCATGGATATTGCTGTATAAATACCATTTAAGGGAATAAGTTGTGGCTGCATTCTTTGAGGCATAGGCACAGTAATTATAAGTGGAATTGTCTATTTCCAACCAATACGGGGTTGCGCTTGGGGCTTTAACATTCATGATCCTGCAAAAAGATGGTTTTGAGGAGTCTGCTCTTCCACCGGCGGCCAACCCGGAAGAAGCTCCGCCAAGCGCGACTCCGTAGGAAGAGCTAGGGCTTTCATTGCTTGAACAACGAAACAGGTCACAATTTGATGCCAAGCTGCCAGTATGTGGAAAATATGACTCCATTGAATAATACCAGGCTTTTTTTGGGCCAATTCCCACATTTCCGCCTCCTGGCATCCATGAATTATAATCTCCAGTATAACTTAATGCGCTCAGGGATATTTGCTTTAAATTTGAAGAGCAAACTGTTCTTCGGGCTAAAGCTCTTGCTCTTTTCAAGGCAGGAAGCAACATACTGAACATTATTGCTATTATTGCTATCACAATGAGCAATTCAATGAGTGTGAAAATTTTGCCGACAAACTGCCTGTTTGATTTTATACGTTTCATGCTTGTGCTCCTTTTTCTTTAATTTTCCCTTTAGGCAAAGCAAATATATTTAAAGGATTTCCTTTTTCATTATCCAAACGCATATAAAACTCCCATCCCCCTCCCATTTGTTCAACCTTTATTAACAGAACATTCAATCCTTTTTTTAATTTCACTTCCACCTTTTCCTGGCACGGGCCTCGAGTTCCGCGCGAAGTATGGACTGATATTATTTCCTTTCCGTTCAACCAAACTTTAGCTCCGTCATCACTTCCAAAATTGAAAACAGCAGACTCTTCATGGAGTGAATAAAAGGTCGTATATGCATAAGCCATTGATTGTGACCCGGCAGTGCTGTAAATATCGTTAAAATCAACGTGGGCGTGATATCTTTTTTCCCCCTCAAGAGCCGCCAACGTCTTTATTTTTTGCCAGCGCACAATAGCGCCTTTTCCCTTATATTTACCATGCAAATTAATTCTATCTTCAGGAGGATATTTCACAAATAACCCTGTGCCTTTGGGATCGCTGGAAGTTATGGGATTTTCAAAAGGTCCGATTACATGCCACGGGAACATTTTATCTTTAACGGACGTCTCTTTTTCCTCTTTTATTTGCCATTTGCTTTCATTTTGCGCATTTCTAATTCCAGCCTTTTCCCCTCCTTTTATTTTGCTCGCTAATGTTAATCCCATGAGAACAGGAACAGCCCGGCATTTCCCAGATAAAACTTCAATGCTCTCTATCTTCTTTTCTGGATGAGGATTTGAGGCGCGCATAAGAAACACATAGGCATGATCATGCTCCGGCGTCCCTCCATCCCAAGCTATTTCAGTTTCCCTGGAAAGCAAACCTGGCGGTCTTTGCCAGTCAAAAACATCATCCCCGTAACAAACATTTATATGCACTTTTGTTCCATCATCATATTTAATGGCGTAGCGCATAACAAGCTTGCCCACCTCAAAATCGAAACCGTAAGTACAAGTTTGCAAAAAACAGAATTGATCGGCTTTAGAGCCAATTAATATGGGTGCGCTTTTTTCAGGGAGTTTTTTCATGATGTCTTCGCTTCTAAGCATCATGCACTGATTCCCTTTGCCGGGTATAGAAAAAGGCACGCCGCGCAAT
>CAZYVR010000144.1:0-13355 GCA_964651145.1 uncultured Victivallales bacterium
ACCGCAAAAGCGCCAAGGAAAACATCACGCCGAAAGTCCTGGCCGACATGTTTTTTCAACAGCACAGCATTGATGGACACTGCCATTTTCGAACCCATCGCGGCGCATGGCATTTGTATCATGATCGATTTTATCGTCGGATTATGGGCGACGACTTGCGCGGCTCTATTATGGATTTTCTGCGCAAAGAGGCGCCATTTCAGGCGTTGAATTCAACCCGGAATAATGTCATAGGGAACCTTGAATCAGCCAGCCTTTCCGGTGTTCCATCATATTTTCAGCCGCCCTGCTGGCTTCCCGGCGGACAAAGTGCATCCGGTTGGCTTGCCATGGAAAACTGTCTGCTTAATATTGAAAATTTGGCAAAAAACTTTAACGGCGAAAAATTGCCTCAAGGCGAATTCATCCGTGAACATACCCCGCAATTATTCTCAACATTCGCCGCGCCATATATTTATAATCCCAATGCGAAATGTCTAAAATTTGAAAGTTACCTAAAGGACGTTCAGCCCGTCCCGGAAGCTCGGGACATCATCCAAATGCTCTATGGTTTGAGCCTTGTTCCCGATACGCGATATGAAGTTGCGTTCTTTTTATTTGGCGAATCCGGCACGGGCAAGAGCGTGTGCCTTCATGTTCTTGAGCACCTTGTGGGAGTGGCAAACTGCTGTTGTCTTCCGCTTTCAAAATTCACCGAAAAACACAGTTTGCACCTTCTGACGGAAAACCTCCTAAACATCGTCGGTGACTTGCCGACCAATGACGGACGCTCGAGCCTTCATGCTGCCGAAGGATCGTTAAAGGACAGCACAAGCGGGGGGAATGTCCCCATTGAACGAAAAGGCAAAGACCCGTTGAGCGCTCCTGTCATCGCTAGGAATGTTTTCGGGACAAATGATCTGCCGCCTTTCGCAGACCGCTCAAATGGCATCTGGAGCCGCTTGCGGATCATACCATTTAATCAAGTTTTTCGCGACACCAACAGGGACAATAAGAATTTAAAATATGAGCTTGTCCGCGAGGAGCTTCCAGGAATTTTCCTCTGGGCAGTGCATGGACTTGCCAAACTTCGCAAGCTCTCATCGTTTCCTGAATGCCCGGGCGGATTGGATCAGAAAAAACAACATAGGGCTACTTGCGACCACGAACATGAATTTCTTGATGAATATTACGAGCCGCGTAATGGAGCCTATGTAGTGAAGGCGAATATTTACCGGACATACCGCGAGTTCTGTTCTGAGAACGGCTACAGGCCAAAGAATGCCGCCAATTTCCATCAGGAGGTCAGACGCGTGTTTTTAGATGTTGAAGAAACACGGCAAAGAGTAGCAGAAGGCAATACTAGAATACTTTTCAATATAGCCCGAAGGAGTGAAATATGAGCTGGGTGTTCCAAGCGTTCCAGGTATTTCCCTACTGTTCTATATATACCCAATGCTACCTCGATATCCCTTCAGGTCGAGGTAGGTTCAGCTATCTTTGCTGTACTATATATAGGGATGGAACGCTTGGAACACTAGCCTCAAAAAAGCAGAAACCTACTTCTTCATTAATAAAATCCTCAGGTCAACACCTTTTAAAAAAGTGGACAGTTTTCAGAAAACCTAACCTGAGGCTACCTCGATATAAAACGGCAAAAACAAGGAAATTAGGTTAAAAAATTTCACAGGAAAAATGGAGGAATAAATATGGATGCTATCGATGAGTTGTTCAAAAAAACAAATGCTCTGACAGAGAGATTCAGGAAGAATGACAGGATTAGGATTAGTCCAGCTCCGCAACGAAAAATGCAAAATACAAAAACGCCATTGCCGTCCATCCATCGATATGGACCGGAAGACAGACCGCCATCGTTGACGATTAATCAAAAGACAAAGAAATAAAATAGGAATACAAATGAAATCATATGCCAATGCGAAGGACATTCTGCCGGATGAATTATTCCAAGAAGTGAAAAAACATTACACTGGAATGCTCTACGTCCCAGATGGAGTCAGGCATCAGGATAGAAGAAAGCTTGTGATTGCTCTTTTTAATCAGAAAACGAGCCCCAAGGAGATCGCCGCCATCGTTGGGCTGGGCATCAGAAGGGTGACGCAGATCATCGCGGAGGAACGCGACAGGACGCGTTTGTAGGTTGCGCAAATTTAAAAAGGGAGATGGCTATGCCACCTCGTGCCGGATGGGTAAATAAAACGCGATGGCGGGCGTTTAAAACGCGTTTGTGAGGATTGCCGAATTGACCCAAAATAATGATGTAAAAAGCATCTGTAAATTAATGGTTCCTCCTGTGGCTCAACGGGTTATAGGGCGCGGGAAGGGGTAGGGCAGTTCAGCACAGTTTGTTTTAGCTGGCAGAATTTTGCTAGCGGCTGATTGGCAAATGGTTATGACGTGGTGGTCGGCAATGAAATACGGCTCTGAGGAGCATAGGCAAAGAATATTTAGAAATGAAACAAAAATTAAAGAAAAGGAGGTCTGAAATGGTAAAAAATGAGGCTAAATGATGGCGTATTGCATAGCTCTGAAGCGGTGATTTGAAAAGAGCGGAATTTAATGTGCGAGATGGAAAAAGGACTTCCCCTTAATGTGCAAAGCTCCAAATCCTGCCAGATGGCAATGTGCAAAGCCCTAAATACGCATAAGCGTTAATGTGCGGGACGATGAAGGTCCTGAAACGGCAATGTGTGAAAAATACAATTCAGAAAAGAGAGAAAATATGAGTATCGAAATCACAAATGAAATGATAGACCGCTCTTCCAAGGAGGCGGTGATAAAACAGATATCGGAGCATTTCAAGGAAAAGATAAAAGACGGAAGCTTGCCGCCTGGGAGTATCTTGCCAAGTCTCCGGGGAATCAGCAAACAACTGGACGTTGACTCCCATGATATACGCAGCGCGATGGATTTGTTGCGAGAAGAGCATCTCGTAAAAATGCGTCAGGGCAGCAATGGCGGAACGATTGTTCTAGCGGAAAACGAATGGAAGAAGCTGGCTATTCTTTTTCCGGAGACTCCTTTTGGACATTGGGAAACCATATATAAAGAGATTTCCTATTTTATGAAGGCGAAGGGCTGGGCGTTTGATTTGCTTAAGCATTACGGGCGGCTTGAGCTGATGCAAGAGCATCTGAAAACTATATCAAACGGCGATTACGCTGGTGTGATAATGTCGCTGCCGATGTCCCTTATACAGAAGGATGAAGCGGCAATACAGAGCCTCATTGAATCCGGCTTTCCGCTTGTGTTTATCGGAAGCAACCTAAAGGCGTGGTCCGTTGATGACCATTTGTTTTCATGTGGATATTGGGGCACAAAGCATCTCATTGACCAGAAATATAAAAGGCTTGCGTTTGTCGGTTGCCGGAGCTATGACGGCGAAGAATTTATAAAAGGCTGCCGAGAAGCTCTCAACGAGGCGGGACTCGATGACCTTGGAACCGGGTACGCAGAGGACGAGGAGTTTGCCATTAAGATTCTGAACAACTGGCTGAACCTGGAGAAACGCCCGGATGCGCTTTTTTATCAGAGGTCTGATCATGGGCAAAAATGCTTCCACATTCTTCAGGCAAAGAATATTCAGATCGGCCCAGAGATGGGATTCATGGCACTTGACGACACAATGTTCCACAGATATACGGCTCCCGGTCCCAGCGCGGTTCGGAGGTATCCGGAAAGGATAGGCAAAAAGGCGGTTGATCTTTTTCTGGAGTTGGTGAATTCACCAAAAAAAGAAAGGCTTGCAGGGCTTGAAAATCCCAAACAAGTGGACGCTGAATTTTCTCTATCTCCCGGACGCAGCACATGCGGTCGGCGTATGAAAGGACAGGTCTATCGCGTTCCCAATCCAATCCCAACGGTGCAGGATATGGTTGACTATTATTATCCGCCGTGTCCGCCGATGCCGCCCGGATATTACGACGGCTATTGATTAAAAGTTAAATATAAATGGAGAAAATTATGCATATAGAATTACGAAAACTTAATGAAGTTAAGCCATACGAAAAGAACCCTCGCATTAATGATGACGCAGTGGAAGCTGTGGCTAAAAGTATTAAGGAATTTGGATTTAATCAGCCAATTGTAGTGGACACCGATGGTGTGATAATAGTCGGCCACACAAGATGGAAAGCGGCAAAGTCTCTGGGACTTGAGCAAGTCCCGGTTCATGTGGCTAAGGAATTAAGTCCAGAACAGATAAAAGCATACCGCATCGCAGACAACAAAACAAATGAACTCGCGGAATGGGATTACGAGCTTCTGCCCATTGAGCTTTCAGAGCTTCAGGACATGAATTTCGATTTGTCATTGCTTGGCTTTGATACCTCGGAACTGGAGCAGCTTCTCAATGGTGAAGAGGTTGTCACGGAAGGCATGACTAACCCTGATGAAGTTCCGGAAACTCCAGAAGAGCCGGTAAGCAAGCGCGGCGAAATCTATCAACTTGGTAATCACCGCTTAATGTGTGGAGACTCGACTGAATCTGTGGATGTAGAGGCTCTTGTGTGTGGCGGGAAAGTGGATCTATTTTTGAGCGATCCGCCGTACAATGTCGCTTACGAAAGTGATGCTGGCATGACAATCCAAAATGATGACATGGGTAATTCCGAGTTTCTGGAATTTCTCACATCGGCTTTCAAAAATGCAGTGGAAATCATGAAAGAGGGCGCAAGTTATTACATCTTTCATGCGGATTCCGAGGGCTATAACTTTCGCGGGGCATGCATTGCTTCCGGGCTAAAAGTCAGGCAGTGCCTGGTCTGGAAAAAAGACTCGTTTGTGATGGGAAGGCAGTCGTACCACTGGTCGCATGAGCCTATTTTGTACGGTTGGAAAGATGGAGCCGCGCATAACTGGTATTCGGATAGAAAACAAACCACAGTTCTGGAATTTGACAGGCCTAAAAAGAGCGACCTGCACCCGACAATGAAACCAGTCGAAATTCTCATTTATCTAATTCAAAATTCATCAAAGAAAGGCAATTTAATTGCCGACTTTTTCGGAGGTTCCGGAAGCACGCTTATTGCTGCTGAACAGACCGGCCGCAAAGCGTTTCTCATGGAATTGGATGAGAAATATTGCGATGTAATCCGCAAAAGATGGGCTGAATTTGTTCATGGAGAAGGCTGTGATTGGGAAGAATTAACAAAACAAAATAAAATAAGGAGGATTGAAAATGTGTAGAATTACTATGGCGTTAATCGTATTGGCCGCAATTTGTGGCTGCAAGAGTGTGGAGATTACCACAGAAACAACCGAGAAAACTTTTAATAAGGATGAAAAGATCATCTCGGAAAAGACAACTAAAACCACACAAACGGACGGCTCGTTTACTTTCGGGCTTTCGGAAGGCAGCAACAAAGAAATCAACATTATCCCCCTGGATATAAGTGTTGTAAAATAGAGAAAGAATATATATGTATCAAAATAAATTGAAGATCACCTCCGCAGAAGCACACATTTTGCGGGATAACATCAAAGAAATGGGATTAAAAACTCCGGAATGGTTCGATCTTTTGACGTATGACGAACTCGCTGCATGCTATAACGGAGTCGGCAGCGACAATACGCCCAAACCTCTGCGTAAAGTCCTCACAAGATTGATGAGATTTGCCAGGGAAGCTGTGTTAATTCATGACGCGGAGTACCATTATGCGTCTCGATTCTGGGCGGTCAATTATTTTCACATGGAAAAATTCCACACGTCCAATAAGAATCTTGGAGAGAACGCTTCCTTGCTTGCAAAAGAGCGGACTCCCTGGTACTCACCGTTGCGGTACTGGAGGCTGTTTGTAGCCAGGCATGCGCACTACATTTGCGATGAGTGGGGCTATGACGCATGGATATAAAAATGTTATTTGGGTCTAAAAACAGACAAGCTTATATCCGGGATTGCTTTGTAGTGTTTGTTATTTGCGGTGCAAAGCTTCAGAGAATTCTCAGCGGCAGTCGCTCCGATAAGGGCGTCAGCCATATCCATGCCGGATTTGAGTACGAAATCTTCCATGTAAATCATTGCCCTATGAGAAATATTTTCAGAAATTGGCAATATTTCAAAGGCAAGGTCATGGAGGAAACTTCTCGTTGCCTGCAGGTCATTTTTATCTCGCGAACCTTTGACGAGTTCCATATAGGAAACGGCGGAAATAAACCTTTGTGGAGTCTTGTCAATTACAACGGCCGCTTTGGAATTACCGCGCTAAGCCCAAATAATAACATCAGTATCGAAAAGCATCAGAAAGACCTTCCTTTGCGAAGAGTTCTGACAAATGAGTCAACGTCTTTTGTTTCGTCCCGGTCGGCCCACATGCCGAAAGCGGGATGCTCTTTGACCGATTTTTGGGATTCCTCACTTTCGCAAGGCAGGATTATTGCCTTTTTTCGTCCGCGATATGTAAGAGTTACCTTCTCATTGCGGTCAAGCGCCGCTATGACATCTTTCATGTTTTTTCTTAAATCAAGAACTGTTGCATTCATAATTAAACCTCCAAGTGAACACTCCAAGTATACACTTGAATGCGATATTTTGCAAGGAGTTTTTCTGTGAATAGCAATAATCAACTTAAAATCACAGCTATGAGTATCCCTGATTTGGCGAAGCTTCTGAAGCAGGCTGGAAGCCGTCATGTTTCGGAAGCCGCCATTAAAAAGGACATCGAAAAGGGCGCGCCGGTTAATTCGGATGGAACAATTAATCTCATTTACTATGCCGCATGGTTGCTAAAAGAGGAGGTGCATAATGCCAACAATTAACCCCATGAAATTAAAACCGCCTGAAATTACCCGGATGCTTAACTCCACGCTGCTTGGAACGGTGATGGGCGAACGTCAAATATACCGGCACATGAATCGGGCTGGATTTAGGATTTCTAATGACGGCAAAAACATTAACCTTGTTAAATATATAGGATGGCTTGTCGATTTGCGGCATGATCCAACGCCTCCCCAGGCTATGGATTATGAAGCAATGAAAGAGGCGGCGCGGGCGCGAAACTTGATGAAATCCATATCGGGCCGTGATATCGCTCCGCTTCCCGATGTTGTCGACCCTGAACGAAAAGCAATGTGTGAAAGAAATTTCCGTTTATTCTGTGAGTGCTACTGTCCTGAGACTTTCAGTTTGGCATGGTCCGAGGACCATCTAAAGGTGATTGTGAAAATCGAACAGGCCGTTTTGCATGGCGGCTTGTTTGCAATGGCCATGAGTAGAGGCTGCGGTAAGACGAGTCTGGCTGAAATAGCCTGTTTGTGGGCTATGTTTTATGGTCATAGATATTTCGTTGCCTTGATTAGCGCAACGGAAATGGCGGTTCTCGAAATGCTCGCCTCCATTAAAACTGAACTAGAATCAAATGAACTTTTGCTGGAGGATTTTCCAGAAGTTGTCTATCCAATTCAGAGTCTCGAGGGGATTTCAAATAAATGTCCCGGCCAACTATGCGATGGCAAACGCACTCGCATAAAATGGACATCAAAAGAAATAGTGTTGCCCACTATTAAAGGAAGCAGCGCCAGCGGAGCCATCATTCGCGTCGCCGGTATCACTGGCAGAATCCGCGGAATGAAATTCAAGCGTCCGGACAAGGCGACACCAGTGCGTCCGTCATTGGTGATCATCGACGACCCGCAGACTTCAGAATCAGCTAATTCCCTTGAGCAAACAAAAAAACGTGTGCGTGTTTTAGCCGGGGACGTTCTGGGACTTGCCGGGCCGGGTCAAAAAATATCTGGAATAATGCCATGCACCGTCATCCGAATGGGTGATATGGCCGACCAGATATTGAACGCTTCCACACATCCGGAGTGGAACGGAGAGCGCACAAAGATGGTTTACGAGTTCCCCAAAAACGAAAAACTTTGGGAGAAATATGCCGAAATTCGGGCAGATTCTTTGCGTCAACATGGCGACATTCGGGACGCTACAGCCTTTTATAAGGAACATCAAGAAGAGATGGACGAGGGCGCGAAGATTGCTTGGAAGGAAAGATTCAATCATGATGAACTTTCCGCGATCCAACACGCTATGAACTTAAAATTTCAGGACGAAGGAGCGTTCTGGGCTGAATATCAGAACGAACCAAAGCCTGAAGACTTGGGTGAGGATAGGATTATGACGGCTCCTGAAATAACCCAAAAATTCAACGGCATGAAACGAAGCGAAGTCCCGATCGGCTCCAGTTATTTGACGATGTTTATCGATGTCCAGAAAGAACTTTTGTACTGGCTGGTTGCTGCCTGGGAAGAGGATTTTACGGGCTATGTAATTGATTATGGAACTTACCCTGAACAACCGCGGCGATATTTTCATTTGCATGAAGCGCGTCCGACATTGCAAGATGCAGCTCCGGGTTCAGGTCTGGAAGGATGCATCTATAACGGACTGGAAAAAGTATGCGCCGCATACCTTAATAAGGAGTGGCGCAGAGACGATGGCGCAATGATGAAAATAGATCGTTGTTTGATTGATGCCAACTGGGGACAATCCACAGATGTGGTTTATCAGTTCTGCCGGCAAAGTTCCCATTCTGCAGTGCTTTTGCCAAGTCACGGCAGATATATCGGGGCATCATCTAAACCTTTCTCCGATTATCGTCGACAGCCTGGCGATCGAATAGGTCACAACTGGATGATCCCAAATGTCCGCGGCAAACGCGCAATCCGGCACGCCTTGTTTGACGCCAATTACTGGAAGAGCTTCATCCACGCCCGGCTCGCAGTGGCAATGGGGGATAAGGGCTGCCTTTCATTATATGGAAGAGATTCGAATATGCATTTGCTTTTATCCGAACAATTCGCGGCTGAGTATCGTGTAAAAACTGAAGGGCGCGGGAGAAAAGTAGATGAATGAAAATTAAGACCAGAGGCTTCCGATAACCACTGGCTTGACGGAATAGTCGGCGCAGCAGTCGCGGCCTCTATGCTTGGAGTCAGCGTTCCCAGTACCGGAGAATCCGGCAAACCTTTAAAGCAAAGAAGACATGTGGATTTAGCCAAAGCTCAAAAGAAATTATACATGACTGGAGAGAGAAAATTGCTTAATCCCGTCGATTCAAAAAGAAAATTGAATTGAGATGTTGGCCCTAAGGTTGAAATGCCCGACACATGCCTGAGCATTTGTAAACCGCAAACTGTTCTCTGCTGCTCTCGCAGCCTAACTCAAAATTGATGAGAGACCGTCCGCCAAATCCCTAAACTGAATATTTGGACATATCGAGGCGTGGCAAAGCTTTAAAACTCTGTCGGGCTCCATGAATCAAGTTCGATGGTTTTTCCTGAGTTCATTATGGATTCTTCAAGGGCAAGACACAGTTTGGTTGTTATCCATATGTCTTCAGGGTTATAACGCGCTTGTTTTTTACCTTTTTTTACATGCTCACAAAAATCTTTAAATGCAAACAATGTGCAATTTCCATTATGATGACCGAAAATTGTTTTTGGGTTAAGATTTTTATAAACAGTTTCAGCTCCTGGGAGCTCTGTTTCGTAGTGGAGAATTTTGCCTGCGTTCTCATCAATGTCAAACATGCCCTTTTCTCCTATCAAGCCCATGTATCTCCCCTTGAACCTGCCGCTGTATGGCGCGGCCATGCAATATTCAAAACTCAGCTTGGCCTTATTGGCGTATTCTACTATAAAAACGGCGTTGTCGATGGTATCGCGTTTAGTCGAGTCAAAAAAATCAATGCCCCCATAGGCGGTTGCCCTGATAGGTTCTGAGTCCATCAACCAGTAAAAAACATCAAGATCGTGACAGAGTTTTTCAAGGATAGAGCCTCCTGTGTGCTTTTTAGAGAAGCGCCAGTTGCCGTATGGATTTTCTTCTGTTGGAGAAGTCTTTGGTTTTTGCTTCCAATCCCCTCGGAATTCACGGCCCCATGCCATTTTTATTTCGCCCAAAGAATTTTCTTTTAATTTCTGTCGCACAAACTCAAAAACCTTTAGGTAGCGTAGCTCCAAGCCTATTTGCAGTAGAGTATCATTCTCCTTAGCCGCTTTTAGAATATCCTCGACTTCTTTAAGAGACACTCCGAGGGGTTTTTCGCACAGGGTTGGTATTTTTCGTAAAAGCGTTTCTACTGCCATTTCAGCGTGTAGATATTGCGGCGTTCCAATTATGACCGCGTCAAGTTGTTTGTTGTCAAGCATTTCCTTGTAGTTTTCATAGAAGGCAGGAAATTTACCGGTGATATTTTTATAAATGTTATGCAATGCCTGAGGCTCTCCTTCGGGGGCATCCTCAAGTAAATAGAGGCCGGAGTATTTTAACACAGGTTCAGGTTTTAAAGCTGGATTGTTATCGCAAAGAACTACTTCGCTTACGCTTTTGTCTATTAGTCCTTCAATCAGATTATAATAATGCTCTCCTGTCAAGGCCCAAGTTCCTATAAGTCCTATTTTCATTATTTATCCTTAATGTTTCAGTTTTAGATGTTTTTATCATTTTCTTATTTTTTATTTTCCAGATAGAATAAACTATTCGGATCTTTGCTTATATAAGGCTGGATTCCTTTTAGTTTTAAATATTCTGCTCTGCCTGGGGTATATCTGATCATATTCCAAACCCCCTTGCCTTTTGCCTTGAGAGAATGCCATTTTTTTGAATTATTTTCATCCCAACAAACAAAATCAACCACGTTTTTGTTTTTGGACAGTAATTGAGCGGCTCCCATATGCTCTTCCTTGCGTGATTGCAGTTCTACCCTAAAAGGTTTTTCTGTGTTTGACAGAAAGTAAAAGCTTTGAGATTGAGAACGATCATAGAATGCTTTTTTTGTAACGTTTAGCATTATTTTTTTCAATGATGTGTCAACAAAAAATCTACATCTGGGGAAATTCTGAGCAAAGGGATCATCGGCAATAAGTTCAACTGTATAAATTCCAGTTTCTCCGTCTTTTGGTATTTTTACAGTATGATATTTTGAATAGTATTTTTCTATTTTTGTTTCCGAGATAACCTTTTGGGAAGGAGATGTTATTCTGATTATTCCATAGTTGTCGGCAGAAAGATATTTTTTCCGTTTTTTCTTTTGTGCATTTCTATCTTTTCCATGCTTGGAAACATAGCCCAAATAAAGATTCCTGAATGGCTGTTCACGAAGAATAGTAATTGTGAAATCGCGATCTTTTTTTTCTTTGACAATTGCCTTCTTTATCTTGGAATACAGGGGAAGAGGCATGGGAAGGCGCTTTATAGGTTCTTTAATGTCAAGAAACTTCATGGCTTCCAAAAATGACGGAGTACACCATAGCATAGTGGGATCGTCGCATACACTAAGGAAAAAATATAAATAATCCACATAATCTGCAATATATTTCTTGTCGCCTGTAAACCAGTAGGCATATGACAGTACATCCAGGAGCATATAACTTCTATGATCACTATGGAAAAGACACTCTGCTGGCAATTTTTCTCCTGCCGGCTTATGATTCAGCATTCCCTCTAATTGATCATCTATCATTTCCAAAAACGTTCTTTTTGCATCAGGGTCACGCGTGATGTCATAATAATCTTTGACTGAGCTAATAATTATAGAATTTTGATAAACAGCCCCTCCCATGCATCCAGCTCCTACGCATTTTTTCCACCAATGCCAGTAATTCATGCATCTTGCAGCTGCCTCTAGATATCTTTTATCCTCTGTTATTTGATATATGGCGCACAAGTTTTTCATAGGCCAAGCTAAACTTCTGCTAAGGACATGTTCTTTTGTCAAGAGAAAATCAATTCTGGCAAGTATTGCCTCTCCATGAGTTTTAACACAATCAAGCAGACGTTCATCTCCGGTTAAAAGATACTCATATACAATTCCCATATACCAATTATGCCCATGAATTCCAGGATGGGATTTTTTCTTTGGATTTTTTGGGTGCCCTGCATGATGGGGGCAATGGGTATATACGCGACCACGTTTGTTTGTCAAGCCTCTGTTAAAACCCGGAGATAAGAGCCATTTTATTTTTAGATTATTTTTTCCTTTATATATTTTGGCTATATCTATTTTTTCTGATTGCGAGTTTTTTGACTCCAATCCTTTTGCCAGCTCAAATGGTCCTAGAACTAACCATGCAGGTGAAACGTTTGTTTTACCATTCAAGATAAAATTTGTATAATTCATTAATTTAATTTTAGAGCCGTCTTTGTTTAAAATATCAAAATAAAAACCCCAATTGCCTTTGTGGTTTGCAACCTTCAACAAGATAGTGTTCATTCCCTTTTGCAATGTGGCTTCAATTTTATTTTGTCCATAATCAGCTGACCTGGATGCATTCAAGCTTTTTAAAAGTGTTCCGTTCAACCACAGGCTAAATCCATCATCGCTTCCCAAGCTTATTATAGTAGTTGTGTTCAAAGGAGAATAGACTTCTGTATACGCATAGGCCTCTGCATTGTTTTTATTTTTGAACATTTTGCCAAAGTCATAGAAAATATGGGCATTTTTCTGATGGCAAGTGTCAATGTTGGCATAATGGTCGCAAGCTTGCCTGGCCCAAGCGTAGAATTTTTTTGAGCCACTTCTAAGGGCTTGCCTAAGCAATCCCAATCCGGTTGCCGTTTCCAGGTTTAACCATTTACCTCCTTTCTTCTGTCGGATGTCGCCTAGGTTTAACATGGTGAAATCTCCCTGGCATTCTCTCTGGAAACCATACCAGTTGTTCATATACTCTCTCATAACATTTTCATAAACAGGAAAATTTTCTTGATCAACGGGCTGTAATTTTCCAAAAACTTGCGTATCCTGATAGTGTTTTGGCTCTGCTGCAATAAGCGGATAGCGCACAAAATCATTTACTATATCATTCTGTTTTTTTTCCTTAGAAAACTGAAACATAATATAATGCGTTTTAGCCATCCCTGAGTAACAGTATCTGTTTTTATTTGATGATTTTTCTACGGATAAATAAATTTTAAACAGCCCATTTTTTATTTCTGCTTTCTTTGGATTGTTTTGCCACCATTCAAAAACTCCCAAACGCGCAATCAAATCTGAGTTTGAGCAAGACATATAGCCTTTGTATTTATTTATCTGATTGATTTTGCGGGCATCTTCAAATATTGAGCAAGGGTATAACAATTGGTGTTCGTTTAATATCGCGCCATCCTGGATAAGTTCGATTTTTTTGTCAAGACTGCCGTTTATTTCTCGATTTTCTCCTATTGAATAAGTATCCATTTTTTTATTCCACTTCCCTTCTATCCATATGTTTGGCGGAGGGTTGCAGAATGCATCTTTTGAATCGTTAATAAAAGTGAATGAACATTTAATTGCGTCACTGTTTCTAGCAAAATAAAACTGGGCTACATAACGGACAAATATTGGACTTTTTATGAGTCTATAAGAGCCGGAAACTTTTAC
>CAZYVR010000145.1:0-13245 GCA_964651145.1 uncultured Victivallales bacterium
TGTTTTTTTCTTCCCAGAATAGGTCCGATTCGCGGAGTGGTTCTTCCGCAGAGACATTTTTCTTTTGTCATAAAAGAAACATCGCCGGTTTTGAAGCGCAGCAGCGGCATGCCGGTTACGCCCATCGGGGTTGCCACAACTTCGCCCATTTTGCCGTCAGGCACAGGCTGGTCATCTTCGTCCACAATTTCAACGACAATTAATTCAGGCCTCAAGTGTCCGCCTTGTCGAAAGCGGCACTCGCAAAATGTGGTGGCAAGTTCGGTTGACGCGTACGTTGAGAACACGTCCGCCGCCCAGTTCTCTTCCAGATATTCAGTTATAGGCAATGGCTTCAGCTCCTGGTCGCTAGTCGGCTCTCCGATTGCCAGAATTTTGTTGACATCGGAATTTCCGGGGTTTTTGCCGGAATCCATGCCGTGTTTGCATATTTTATACATTAGCGAAGGAGTGCCTATAAGTGTCGTTGGATTCAGAGTTTCCACGAGATGCCATAATTGCGCGGCGTTTCTTGCTCCGCCTCTTATTGTTTTTGCGCCTGCCTTTATGGAGCCAAGAAAATACGCCATTCCGGCCATAAAACAATTGTCAATGGCCGCGCAGATCAGGACGGTGTCGCTTGATTTTACTCCCGCCATCTGGAATGCCATTTCTTCGTTATAAGCCAGACGCGCCAGGTCGGATTGCGTCTGGCAAAGCATTACCGCTTTTTTTCCAGTTGTTGAGGAAGTGAGGCATATATCAACTATTTCATTGTCCGGGGCCGCCTGAAAATTATAATTTTGACTGGTCATCTCATGTTTTATTGTGGCGGGAATGAATTTCAAGTCCGCGATGCCTTTAACATCGCGTTTGTCTATGCCGTAAATTTTGAACAACTCTTTGTAAAACGGACTATTGTCCAAAGTGTAACTCAAGTGCTTCAAGAACAAATCATTCTGAACTTTTTCGATCTTATCCTCGGACGCATGCTGCAGATCCGCATATTTTTTTGCAGGAAAATCAGCCAGAATATGTTCAATTTTTTCGTTGTCGTTTAACATTTCGCCATGGCCTCCTTGAATTGTTGTTGCACCGCCCTGCACATTTCCAGACTGCGAAGCTCTCCTTGGAAATTTTCAGGGCGTACGCTTGAAAGTATCTGTATTCGCACTTTTACAGGATTAAAAAAAGGCGATATATCGCTTTGAAACTTTTTGACGCCTTCCAGACAGACGGGAATTACCGGGATATTGTTTTCTGTGGCGATTCTGAATGCTCCTGACTTAAAACGCTGAAGTTTTCCGTCCGGCGACCGGCGGCCTTCCGGGAAGAAATACAATGAGACGTTTCTTGACAGAAGTTTTCGCGCCTTTTCCGCCAAATCTTCAGGCGTGGCCTGTTCCAGATTTATATATTCAGCGTGGCGCATGTACCATTTAAGGCCCCATAATTTAAAAGGCCATGCTTTGGTTGTCAGAGCTGTGTTGGGAATGGGGACGACTGTCGTAAAAAGAACATCAAAAAAGGCTTGATGGTTGCAGACAAACATCACTGGCCTTTCAAGTGGAATATTTTCTTTGCCTGATACTTCCAACCTTATGAACGGCCAGCTGATTTTCAGCATGAAACGCCCATATGTCCAGTTGTGGATCCTGAACACATCATGCAGGCTGCTTTTTCTAAACGCCATCAGGAACAGGGCAAGCACAGGAAATGTCAGCTCGAAAACGACTGTAAGCAACAGACAGAACGGACAATAAATTATATTTGCAAATACAAGAAGAATTTTATGCATGCTCCCCCCATCCATCATAACAACACGGCATTGTTATTGAACTGTTTCGACGAGTTTGTCCTTGACGAAGCGGCACGCATCAGACACTGTTTTCATTGCGCGTATAATGGGCTCGTCTTTTGACCTGACCACCTTGAATCCGAATTCTTTTTCCAGAGCCACCACAAAATCCACCGTATCCAGACTGTCCAACTCCATATCCTCGCGCAATTTAGCTTCAGGCTCAATGACGTCCTCGTCCACCTCAAACCATTTTATCAAAACGCTTTTCACCTTGTCGGCAACTTCTTTGTCTGTCATTTTGTTTCTCTGCCCGCCTCTGTCTTAATAATTTTTTTATCAATCTATAATAATAACCCCATAAGGACGCAATTGCCAGCGCTTAAAGCAAAGCATTTTAAGCTCTCTTTTTTATTTTGGCCCGCAAAATTTGAATCGATAAAATAATTTGCATCTTTGCCACAAGGGATTATCTTTGCCCGATTGTTTTTTTTATTTTATTGCGGAATTTTTTATGAAAATTATACATTTTTCCGATCCGCACGCGGGCGGCCCCGCGGAGGATTGGCTGGCTTACATAGACAAACGATGGGTTGGCGTGTTCAATTACCGCTTCAGGCGAAAGTTTCAGCACGACCAATCAATGCTGACCAAGGCAGTGGATTTTATTTTGGCGGAAAAACCGGACTTGGCTGTTTGCACAGGCGACATTACATCCACCGGACAGCCCGGCGAATTTGAAAGAACGCTGAAAGAGCTTGCGCCTCTGCGCGACTCGGACATACCTCTTATTTACGTGCCCGGCAATCATGATTATTATGTGCGCTTTAAAAAGTGCGTGAACGCCATGAAAGAGGCCGTGAAATATTTAAACAAAGACAGTTTTGCCTTTGAAAACCTGCCAGTAGTCAGGACGCATGGCAACTGTGATTTTGTGGTCATTAATGAAAGCGGCCCCACAAGCCTGCTTTCCTCATGCGGATACTTGAGCAGAAAAACCAGCTCTTTTGTAGAAGCTGAATGCGCCAAAGAAAAAAAGCGCCCAAGAATACTGATCGGTCATTATCCCCTGATCGAGGATTATCCCTTCTTGCGCTTCCGGCATCGGCTCTGGGGACAGGCCAAAGTTGTAAAATTGCTTGAAGAGAAAAAAATTGACCTTTCGCTCTGCGGCCATATGCATATGGCATATTCAAAGCTTGACAACAGGGGCCGCGGCGAGACTTGCGCAGGCTCAATAACTCGCAATTCCTGTTTGTCTCTGATAGAATATGACGAAAATGAAGATATTTTTCATCATAAAAGTTTAGTCCTTGACTGAATTTATAGTATAGTATAATATTGAGATCAGATATATTTTAAGGAAGAGAAAACTAGCGATGCATGACAAACTTAAAGAAAAACTGTATAACCAGATTGTAATATTTGACGGGGCTATCGGAACAGAAATTTACAAAAGAAACTTTTTTGTCAACACCTCTTTCGAAAGCCTTTGCCTTAGCGCGCCAAAAGTCATTTCAGAAATTCATAAAAGCTATTATGACGCCGGAGCTGAGGTGCTCACAACAAACTCATACAGCGCCAACTTCAACAAGCTTTCAAAGTACGGCCTTGGCGACAAAGTAAAGCAAATCAATGAAATGTCGGTCAAACTCGCCAGGGAAAGCGGCGGGGAAGACACTCTGGTGGCCGCCTCTGTCGGAACCATTGGCGAAATCAACAACGGGCTAACTGAAGAAAATATTATTGAGATTCTGTCTGAACAGATAACGGCCCTTGAATCGGCGGGAGCGGATTTTATCTTTTTTGAGACACTGTCTTCGCAAAGGGACACTGAATTCGCTTGCAGGGCAATAAACAAATGCTCACAATTGCCATATGTTCTTAGTTTCGTTCTCGACAGAAACAACGAAACGCCAAAAAGCGTACCGGCCTCAAAACTGCTTAAAGCCTTTGAGCAGCATGTCAAAAAGCCCACAGCTTTGGGCTTGAATTGCGGAGACGGAGCCGAAGCCACCCTGGCCGCGCTTGAAAAATTTATAAAAATGGTTGAATATCCAGTGATAGTTCAGCCAAACGCAGGCCTTCCCAAAAACGTTGATAACCGCATGATCTACATGACCAACCCAGAATACCTCGCAACATATGCCAAGCGCTATGTTGACCTCGGCGCGCGCGCCGTTGGCGGATGCTGCGGAACCGGGCCCGAGCACATCAGGGACATTGCGCGCGCCATAAAGCCGCTGTCCAAGGCTGAATACACCTCGAAGATCATTGTATCCAAACAGGAGGAGCAAGACCTAAAAGAACCTGTGCCCACGGCGGAAAAATCCAAACTGGGCGCCAAGCTGGCAAAAGGCGAATGGGTAAACACCATAGAAATAGTGCCTCCCCGCGGTTATTTGCTGAATGACACAATACAAAAAGCCATTCTATGCCGCGAAGCCGGCATTGATGCCATAAACATTCCGGACGGCCCCAGAGCCAGCTCAAGAATATCGCCGATGGTTGCCGCCCTCAAAATCCAGCAGGAAGCCAACATTGAAACTATTCTGCACGTCTGCTGTCGCGACAAAAACCTTATAGGCATGCAGGCGGACTTGCTCGGTTGCAGTTCCCTCGACATAAACAATATACTTTTCATAACCGGCGACCCCCCTAAACTCGGCGATTTTCCTTTTGCGTCAGGAGTTTTTGACGTGGATTCAATAGGCATGGTAAAAATTCAGGATAGACTCAATCGCGGAGTAGACGTGGGCGGCAAGCCCATTGAGCCGCCGACTAAAATACTCATTGGTGTTGGAGCAGACCCGAATGCCGTGGATATGGAGCGCGAATTGCGCCGCACTCGTGAAAAAGTGGAAGCCGGAGCCGAGTTTATTATAACTCAACCTGTTTTTGCAGTGAAGCCTTTGCGCGAGTTCATTGATAAATTGTCGGATCTCAACGTGCCGTTCCTCGCTGGAATATGGCCTCTGGCAAGCTATCGCAACGCCGAATTCATGAAAAATGAAGTTCCAGGCGTGGTTGTTCCCGATGAAATCATGAAGCGCATGGCTTCCGCCAAAACCAAAGAAGCGCAACGCGAGGAAGGAATAAACATAGCTCGCGAAAACATAGAAAAAATCCGTGACAAAGTCAAAGGCATTCAAGTCAGCGCGCCGTTCGGCAACGTTGCAACCGCAATTGCCGTCATTAAAGATTAAACTTAAATAGGATAAATCATGCCTGAAGTGATCAAAAAACGCCGTTCCATAAGAAGATTCAAGCAACAAAGCATTGACGACTCTGCGCTTAAGGAATTGATTGACTCGGCGCGTCTGGCGCCCAGCGGAGGAAATGCTCAGCGCTTGCGCTTTATCGTAATCAGAACTTCTGAAATTGTCAACAAAATATTTGAGCTGACAGCTTGGGCCGGACACGTTAAGCCGCGCCGCAATCCAGAGATCGGCAAGACCGCGCCCGTCGCCTTTATTGCGGTCATAGCCCCTGACGCAAACGCAGGCATATGCCACGCCGACGCCGGGGCGGCAGTGGAAAATATAATGCTTAACGCAGTGGAGCTTGGCCTTGGCTCTTGCTGGATTGGCGCATTCAACAGAACTAAAGCTGATGAAATCCTTGAATTAAAAGAGGGAGCCACGGCTCTTTATCTTGTGGCTCTCGGATATCCCGACGAAAAACCGGTCCAGGAAGACATTAAGCTTGGAGAGTCCACTAAATACTATCTTGACGACAAAGATATCCTGCATGTGCCTAAATACGCAGTGGAAGAAATAACAGACTGGCTCTGACCAAAAGGAAATTTATTTTATAATGACTCATAGAGATAAAATTCTGGCAAATCTCAATTCCCTGAGTTCTGTTCCTGCGTCTGCGTTGCAGGCTATGAGAAAACTGCAGGACCCCAATGCCAACATGGGCGAGGTCGTTCAGATAATCAACTACGATCCAGGCATGACGTCCAATATCCTCAAGCTGGCAAATTCAAGCTACTTTGGATGCTCGCACGCCATTTCGACACTGAGAGACGCAATTGTCAGGCTGGGCGTCAAAAAAACTTTTCAACTTGTGACCGCCGCCGTGGCAAGCGCCGCAATCAGAACAAAAATCCGCGGATACGTAATGAACTCCGACCAGCTTTGGGATCATTCAATTGCCGTGGCTGTCGCGGCTGAAAACCTTGCGGACAGCCTGAACTTGGAAGGCGAAAAAATAGCATTCACCGCCGGGCTCCTTCATGATTTAGGCAAAGTTGTGATCGGAAAACATCTCATTGACAAAAAAGTAAGGAAAGAGTTCCAGACCGCCGTGGCCGCAAGCAGCTTATTGGTGAGCGCCGAGCTGGAGCTTCTGGGAATTGACCATGCCGAGGCAGGCGGATTGCTGCTTCAGGAATGGAACATCCCTGAAAGCCTAGTCAATGCCGTAAGATGGCATCATGACCCCGCTCAGAGCGAAGCGCCAGACGCAGCAATCATCCATATAGCTGACGCATTGTGTGTCCAAAATCAAATAGGCGTGGAAAATCTCGATCCCAAACTTGAAGTCAGGCAGGATATTTTTGAAAAAATGGGTGTCACAGCCGCCATAAAGGAAGAAGTCATTCTCAGAACAAAAGACTCCTTCGAAAACATCAAGGATGTTTTCTCCGCGAAATAACAAAAAAACATAGCAGAGCCGCAATAAAACATGCTCATACCTGAATGGCTAAAAAAAAATGCAATAATATAGTCATAACAGTCTATATCTCAATAAGTAATTTGTATTAGCGCTAAAGTGTTTTAGGACATCTTGGCCTCTTAAATTGACAATGCTCTAAATCTGATATTTACACTCTTAAAAATCAATTGTATATTACAACTATTAATAACAGTTAGGTCTATTATGTCTTTAATAAAAGTCTCAGAATATGATTTGTCATGGCCCTGTCACTTTCAAGTGTTGCATGATAAGCTTTGGCCCTATATTTCAGATATAGCTTTATCAATTGAACATGTCGGAAGCACTTCAGTCAAAGACCTCGCAGCTAAACCTATTATTGATATAACAATCGTTGTCTCGTCATCATCAAATTTGAAAGTATTGATTGATCGGATGGATGGCATTGGCATTAAGCACAGAGGTGATCTTGGCATATCTGGAAGAGAAGCTTTTACCAGATTGCCAGGATTCTACCCTCATAATTTATATGCTTGCGCAAAGGGAAATCCAGCATTGAAAAATCACCTTACAGTTCGGGATTGCCTCAAGTTAAATCCAGATCTAGTTAAGGAATATTCCGATTTAAAGAAGTCATTGGCATTAAAGCATCCTGATGATATTGATGCTTATGTTGAAGGTAAGTCTCCATTTTTACTGGCCATTCTTCAAAACGCTGGTTTTAATGATTCAGAATTAAGTAAAATTGAAGATGTAAATAGAAAACAGCAACAGCTGCCTTGACTCAACAAGGGAGAATGAAATAATAATTTTGAAAAAAGTGGCCTACTCAGTGCGCAATGGATGCCACTGCACATTTAAAAAAATAGCAGTGCCACTTAAAAAAAACGAAGAGCATTTTCACTGCCCCAGCCCATTTTTCAATCACATGGCAGCTTTATATAAGCCTATAACGTCTTCAAAAGTCGGCCTTCGTGGATTTGTAAACCCACAAGCGTCTTTCTGCGCGCTTAATGCCATTGTCTCAAAGTCTTCTTCCTTTACTCCATGCCGCTTCAAGCCGGAGGGAATGCCGACATCTTTCGAAAGGCAGACAATTGATTCAATAGCGGTTTGAGCGGCTTCTCTGGCTGAAAGCCCCTCAACGTTTTCCCCCATAGCCTGGGCTATGTCCGCAAATTTGAACATTTTTGCGATAAGATTAAATTTGGATACGTGAGGGAGCAGAATAGCATTGCACATGCCGTGCGGAAGATCGTACAAGCCCCCAAGCTGATGCGCCATGGCGTGAACATATCCGAGGCTGGCATTATTAAAAGCCATTCCGGCAAGATATTCGGCATAGGCCATATTGCTTCTTGCCTTCATATCTGTTCCATTTGCAACTGCCGCTCTGAGATTGTCGGCCACCAGGGAAATAGCTTTAATGGCACATGCGTCTGTCACGGGCGTGGCGGCGATTGACACATATGCCTCCACCGCATGAGTGAGCGCATCCATGCCAGTGCAGGCAGTCAGAAAAGTAGGCATTCCCACCATAAGGAGGGGGTCGTTTAATGCGATAGTAGGAGTGACTCTCCAATCGACAATAGCCATTTTGACGTGTCTGACGGTGTCAGTTATAATGCAAAACCTTGTCATTTCGCTTGCTGTGCCAGCCGTGGTGTTTATCGCGATGAACGGAGGCATATTCTTTGTGGATCTGTCCATGCCCTCATAATCCTGTATCCTTCCGCCGTTTGAGGAAACTACTCCAATGGCTTTTCCACAATCATGAGAGCTGCCTCCGCCAAGTGTGATTATCATATCGCAGTCATTCTTTTTATAGACCTCCAAGCCATCGCTAACGTTTTTATCAGTCGGATTTGGAACAGTTTTGTCGAAGACTATCGCGTCCAGTGTTGTCTCTTTTTTGATCAAGTCAACAATTTGCTGAGTCATCCCTATAGCGGTAATTCCTTCGTCGGTGCATATAAATGGCTTTTTGCACCCCAGGCTTTTGATTTTGCCTCCAAGCGCCTTGTGGCATCCAACTCCCATAAGCGTAACGCAAGGAATATAGAACCCGAATGTTTGTTCCCCGACTTTAGACATAAAAACGCCCTCCCCATTTTAATGTTTATCCCAAGCTAGAATAGCAGAATATACATCGCGTTAAATGTTTTTTCCATGCTTTTCTGAAATAATTCAGCGGCAAAGAGTCAAAAAAAGGCTAACGCATTACTTATTCTGTCCTACTTCGCTTTTTGTTTTATACATCACGGCCTGCGAGAATATGACTTCGCCTTTGCCAAGGTAGCCGCCATATTTTTTTATGTTTTTGTCATAGTCCTTGTTGTCGGCAAACTCAAACGCGCGGACTCTGACAAACACAAGATCCGGCTTTCCGTTTTTGTCGCGCGGGAAAATGTATTCGCCTTCATTTGAATTGACTGTTTTGACTGCGCCTTTTTCCGTTATAAATTCAATTTTCTCCGCATTGTCTGTTTTGACCTTGATGCCAAGATCGTCGGCTTTTATAAAGGTGAACTTCAATCCTTTTCCATGAACAGCGCCGTACAAATGCCCTTCTCTATATGCTTTAAGACACTCATTCGCTGTTATTTTGGGAACCAGAAGAACGTTTACCCCCACCCAATCCTCATGCCCCTGAGCTCCGTGATCAGGCACGAAAAAACCGTAGCACTGTCTTCCTGTCGCTAAAACTTTATCCCATAGACCCTCATTCCACGAATAGCCGCTATTATAGATTTCCATGCCCAAAACTCTGGGGTCAAAGTCAAGCATAGCCAGAATGTCTTTAAATTTTGTGTGCGAACGCTTGGGGTGATTTATAATGACTCCGCCGCCGTCTTTAAATATCAATTTTGCAAATATTTGGTCAAAAACCATTGGCCATGGCATCCCCACCCCGATAGGGAAGCCGTGCTGCCTGAATCTGTACTTGCCTTTGGAATCAAAATGCCCGCTGGAAAATGTGGAGCCGGGATTTGATATATGCATCGAAACCGACTCAAACCCGTAATGTTCAGCATTTGGAGCTTCAACCACCTCGCCCGGAACTTTAAGCTTGTAAGTTTTTGTGCTGTTTCCAAGAAGCCTCACTTGAGCGGACGGCTCTATTTCGCCCTGCCAGCCAGTGTCGGGGTCGCATATCGTCTTTATAAGATTGCGGGACTTGTCCGCCGGTTTTCCATTTCTTCCAAGGCCATCTGTAACCTTGCTCCAATCTTCTTCGAGGCGGTTGTTCTTTATGGGGCAAACTGGAATTGCCGGGTAATAATTTGAAAGAGTCAGAAATTTGACGCCGCGCTTCAAAATGCGGTCAAGCGTGCGCTGAGTGCGACAATGCATATGCGACGCGGTGAGGACTTGTTCTGTTTTGTCCCATTTGATATTTGCGTATGGCTTGCGGTTGCGCGGGACTGAATATTTGTCGCGGGTCTTCAAATAATTTTCAGGAAGCTTGCAGAAAACGGCTGGCGTCAATCCTCTTTTGCCTATCACGTCTATTCCCATCTTGCACACTTTTGCGGTTCTTGCCAAGCCAATCCATTTTTCCATTCTGCGCGGCTTGCGCACGCGTTCTTTTAGAATAGCCCTGCCAACAAGGCAAAGCTTTGGAGCAACTTCCACTGCGCCAACGCAACAATATGTGTCATATTTGCCAATATTTTTAAATGCTTTGTCAAATCTTAAAAGAGAGTATTTGTTTCTTTTGCTTGAAAAGCGCGCGATATAAAAACAGTTATCGATAAAGGCAATATTTTGAACGCCACTCGCATCTTTGCCCATATTGGCCTTGCGGGCTTTTATGAAATTAAAATCCATGTCATATTCATTCACCGGCGCTTCAATTGAGCCTTTTGCCGCATCGCCAAGCACAAAAAAATGCTTGCCGTCAAACGCGATGCCTCGCGGAGAAATATTCTCAAAGCCAGCCAGAGGCAAAGTTTTGATCAAGTCCATATTGTCGGCGTTATATATATAAATCCCGGACGAACCGTCCTTTTTGCAAAAGAGCGCGCAGACTTTTCCGTCGTTAGCCAAAAGGCCCTGGATGGAAACTCCTTGAAATTTTTTGTCAAGCAAGGCTTTGCCATTCATATCAGTCTTTGCGATCAAGCTGCCAAAGCTCCACCAAATGCTTTTTTTATCCGTGGCTATATCCCTCAGCGGACTGTCGTAAGTCCCTTCGCACGCAATAGTTTTTTCTTTATTGAATTCTTCGGCCCCAGAAAGAGCCACATTGGCAGTGGCTAACAATGAGACGCCTGCAAAAAGCGCAAAAAGAAATTTTCCTGTCTTGCCAACACAATTCATCGTCCTGCTCCATCATTTTTTTTAATTGACACTTAGCGAATCTATATTTAAATATAAACGTATTTTAAATAAAGTCAATTATTTTAATAAGTCTATATTGAAAAGGAGCAGATTGACATTATATTAATGAAGTCAATTGATTTAGCACAAAAGGAATCAGGAATGATAACGAAGACAGGAAAAACGCCTAAATACGAAGTTATATACAACAGATTGATGCGCGAGATATCCTCCAGCTACAAAATTGGAGAGCTGTTTCACACGCAACGCAACTTGATGACGCGCTTTAACGCAAGCTATGCGACAATTGGTCATGTGCTGAAAAAACTGAAAGCGCAAGACATTATCCGCACTCATGTAGGCAAAGGCATATTCATAAAAAACATTCCCGACTTCAGGGATCTCAAAACAGTTAAAATAGCTGTTTTTGTTCAAAACACCTCCGGGCCTCAAGATAATACCATTAACGGCCTTTACCAGAAGGGGCTTCTGGAGGCTCAGGAAAAACTGCCGTGCGAAATAATTTTTCTCAACAGAACAGACAACGCCGATGAAATGTTGAGGCAATTCAAAAAGACTTCGGCAGACGGCATTCTCTTTCTGGAAGATGGACTCGCCAAATTGCAGGACATGGTAAAAAAAGAAGACATTCCATATGTGGTTGTGCATCCTATACATCAAAAGCATAGCTTCTGCGTAGACATAGACGATGCGTCTGGAATAAAGGACGCCGTTCTGGAAATGGCTCGAAAAGGCGCCCGCAAAATATTGCTTTTCGGTCATTATATTAAACAAGGGCACAATGCCATAAAGACAGACGCGTATCGCATGGGCCTGGAGCTTGCCGGGCTCCCGTTTGACCCAAATCGCGAAATCGAAATTTTCAAAGATGATGACCTTATAACAAAACTTGAAAAGTTCAGAGCCATATTCCGCAAAAAAGATGACTATGACGCGATGCTTCTTATTGACCCGATGTATCTTGAACTCATTGAAGGCGCGCTCCTTCATGAAAAGATCAAGGTTCCCGAAGACACGCTATTGTGTGTGTTCGGAAGCTACGGATACGCCGAAACCAGCCAGCTTCCTATCGGGACAATAGAAGTGCCATATAAAGAAGCGGCAAGGCTAAGCCTGGAAATATTGGCAAAGCATTGCCAGGGACACAAGTCCACTTCTGAGATACGCTTGCTGAAAACAACTTTTTCATGGCGGAACGCGCATGCCTCTCAAAAACAAGGCTAACTCAAAAGATTCAGAGCGTCCTCAACGGTCTTTCCGGTAACTTCGTAAGTTCGGCCGTCAATGATTTTTGTGTATGGTCTCCTTGGCGGCTTTCCGCGGGAGACTAATTCCAATCTGAAACTCACCGGGGCTTTCACTTTATACGGCTTTATTTTCTTGCAGTTTTTCACAGCCTTGGCCGCGCCTTCTGTTATCCGCCTGTGAGCTTCCTCCTTGGAAAGAAGCTGCGCGGCCTGACACCCCAAAGCCTTCTTAACTTCCACTTTGACTGCGCCCTTCAAAAAAGCGGCTTCTTTGCATAAAAGGTCATCGCCGCTAACCATAATTGTGGGCGTTCCGTTATCGCCAGCGATGCCGGCGTCTATGGCAAGTTCGCCTACTTTTTCGCCATTCATCTGAAAATTCTGCCAAGAGAGGGAAGACATAGTGTGCTCAAGCACGGCCAAAGGCGTTCCACCCATAGCGTGATAGCCCAGAAGTATCAAACCGTCAAAATTGCCGATAGAAGGGATTCTTTCAGTTTCGACCGCGCCTTGAATGTATTCGCCTCTTGGGTCAAGCTCTTCCCAAATAAAATGATATCCGCTGCTATGCGCGTCGCGAACCACAACCTTGGTCGCTCCTCCCTGGAAGCACCCTTCGACGCATGCGTTCACGTCCCAGGTTAGATACTTTCTTGAATTCTGGTAATGTTCCCCGTCTGGCGAGCACACCTGCGATTTGCGGCATATTCCGCTTATTCCTTCCATATCAACCATGACAAAAATCTTCATTGAAACAATCCTCTTCTTGTTGGAATTATCAAAAAGATAACTGGCATAGCAAAACAAGTCAAGAAAGAAGGCTTTTATACAAGCTTAAATATTCCCGAGCCATATTGTCGGCAGAAAATTCAAGAAAAGGCTCAGTTTTGGGACGCTCAGCCAAAGCTTTGATCTTTTCGGCAACAACGCTTTTGTCGTCCTTGAAAAAATCAATTTTTTCAGCATTGGGATATTTCTCTATAAGCTCAGGAAGCGAATCAATGTTGTTCACAAGCGCGGGAACTCCCTGCGCCATAGCCTCGGCTAGAACGAGGCCAAAACCTTCATACCTGGAAGGCATGACAAATACGTCAAAAGCGGAAACGCAAGCCGCCGCATCGGAACGATAGCCGGGAAGTTTCACTATTATGTTAGCTGGCGACTTAAGAGCGGCAGCGTCCAAAGATGCCCTTTCCGGGCCTTCCCCCAATATGA
>CAZYVR010000146.1:0-13228 GCA_964651145.1 uncultured Victivallales bacterium
AAACCACAGAGCTCTTCAAAAAACTTGTCAATCTTTTTGAAATAGACAATCCTGATGTAAAAATTAATTTGAAGCCAAGAAAAAGCGACAAGGATTTTGAAGACACATTAAAGAAAGCAGAGACTTTGGCAGATATAACAAATGTTATGATTGCGCCAAACCATCCATTTGGATCTCTAGTAGAGGAAGGATTTTTTGCGCCTATCAATGAATTTATTGAAAATGACAAAGTTCTTCAGAAGGAAATAGTCCCTAAATTCCTTAAAAACTTGATTTTTGGCAATAAAATAATGGCCCTGCCGATGATATCATCGGCAAATGTTCTTGTTTATAATAAAAGAATTTTCAAAGACGCGGGAATTTCTGGCTTTAATGCAGACGCTGAAATATCAGACATCATCAGCGCGGCTCAGAAAATAAAAAAACAAACCAATAAATATGGGATAGCTTTTTCAAATATATATTCATTGTTTTGTTGGCTGGGAGCGGATATTTATGATCCCAGGAAAAAAGAATTTACATTCGATAAGCCCAAAACAAGAAAATGCCTAAAAATATTCAAAGAAATCAACAAGGTCAAAGACACAACGGCTCCCGGTTTTGCGCATGAAGAGGTTATGACAAAGGACTTTCTTGATGGAAAAATAGGCATTATTTCAACGTTCACATATCTGTTGCCAGCATTGAAAGAAGCGGCCAATTTTGATTATGGGACAATATTACCCCGTCTTGACAAAGGTGGTTTTTCTTTCTGCGGAAGCACTGTTAATTGCATAAGCGCAAAAACTAAATACCCTGAAGCCTGTTGGAGATGGGTAAAATTCCTCGCATCAGAAAAAGCCCAGAAAATGCTGTCTCAAATCCATATGCCTGTAACTCTTAAGGCATTGCATGAATTTGAAAAATTTATAAAGCCCGAAGAATTGTCTTTGAGTTACCTGATAGAAAAAAGTGAATTCATATATCCAAATCTTAAGGGATTTGGTGAATTTATAGGAACAATCTTAAACTATGAAGCAAGCAAGCTCATAAAAGGAATTCAAGGAATAGACGAGACTATAAACAGCATTCAAAAGCAAGCAAACGCTTATTTCAAATCAGAAGTTGATTAACAAGCAACAGCAAAATAGACAACAATGAAAAAAGTGCTTATTGCAAAAAGAGGAGGCAAACGTGAAAGAGGACAAACTCAACAAAAGGGAAAAGTATATTTCAGGACAACTGCATGTAACATTTAGCGAAACTGGAACAAGAAGAAAGCGCTGGCTCTCCTCACCATTAAAAAATGATGAGACACAGGTCGGTAAATTGTTTACGCTGATTGAACTGCTCTTAGTTATTGCGATAATAGCAATCTTGGCTTCTTTGCTTTTTCCAGCTCTAAAAAAAGCTCGGGAACGAAGTTATAGCATTGTCTGCAGCAGCAACTTAAAACAATACGGAGTGGCTTTCCATGAATACTCAATAGATTATAATGGATATATTATGCATTCTTATAATAATAACTCAAAGCCCTGGTATCTTCTATTGGATTCATATTTGGGAGAATATTCCTACTACAAGAAGCTAGCCTGCCCTAAAGGCCTTAATAATTTGCCTGCCTGGCGAGTTTATGCGTTTAATCATAAAGCGAGAGAAAAGAGATTAGTCAATTTGATTAGCGATAAAACAATTGATTATTGGTTTTTAGTGGATGCTGATTGGTATTTTATCAATCCATCTATTCAAGTGCCATCCGATCACCTTGAATTGCGCCACCTGAAACGAGCTAATATGTTATTTTGTAAAGGATATGTAAAATCACTAGATAGAAACGAGGTAAACAAGATTTTTCCTTTTATTAGCAATCCTGTAACTCTGATACCATAAACATTATGAAATAAGATAAACTTAAAGAAAGACTACTAGCTATGAAAACTAGACAAGCGATGTTTTTAGGAATGATTCTTTTCGGAATCCTTTTAGGTTGCAGGGGGAATTATCAGACAGAGAAGGGTGGTGAAAATCCGATGACTGCTTCATCCAGTGACGTTGCTTTAGGGCAATTAGAATTCCCCAAGACTTTCCCTTTAGCGACAGAAAATAAATTTAGACTATCTGAGTTGGGATATGTGAATGTCAGAGATTATGGAGCTTCCCCCGCCAATCCAGACAACACTTCTCAGATACAAAAGGCTATCGATTCAGGGAGGAAAGTGATTGTGCCCCCAGGAAAGTATTCCATCAGCGGAACACTTAATATCGGACAATCTGAATATCTGTATTTAACGCATGGCGCATGGCTTAAGCGGTTAAGAAGCAACACTGACAACACCGAGCCAGTGGTTAGGTTACATGGGAATTTTGCGAAGTTCACTGGTGAAGGACATGGGTGCGGCGTAATGACAGAAAACGCTAGTGGCGGTCGATCTGGAAATGACATAATCAATAATGGAGTTGTAAATGTCGGGCCAATTAAGGCCGATAAAGTCGCTAACATTAATTTCTGGGTTATTGATTCTATTCAAGTTGTAGGCAATCATTCGGCTTACAAGGCCTACTCAAAGGCTCCTTATGAAAACAATGTGGACAAGAACGAATTGCTGACATTGGTAAACAGCTCCAAACTGCTTGCTAAAAAAGGCAGTTGCTATAACGGACGAGTATCTAACTGCCTTTTCAAGGTTGCCGGAGTAGCCATAAAACTTAATCCAGGGTGCAATGGAAACATATTCACCAATAACCATTTCTACCGTATTACCCATAGTTGCTATTATTCAAAATCAACCTCGGAAAACCTTTTCACCAACTGTTTTGTTCACTCTTCTCCTGGCGTTACGGTGCTCAGGCTGAAAAAGACACGTTACAATCATTTCTATGGCGTCATGTGTGAGCCAGGACCGAATTCTCCAAATGGTCGTATAACGCGTTTTTGTGATATTTCTGCCGACAGCCTCTTAAATGTTCTAATCGGCCATGGCAATACCGGGCATAGCTTCATCAATGAAAGCCCCTCTTCACTAATTATAACTCACGCCAGAATAATCCATGGACGACAGGCATGGTTCGGGGGGGTAGCCACTAGAAGTCTCGAAGCAGATCAGATTATTTCTGAACTAAAAGTCGATTCTGGCGGTGAAATAAACGAAATGTTTGTCAAGTCTTTCAAACCCACTAAGCCAACAGCTTTCCAAGATGTTTTTACGTTTACTTGTGAATCAAGAAATCAAGTTTTCATGATTGAGTTAAGCGTTGTTTCCGGCTTTCCCAATACGAACACTCATAGTGGGGCAAAATATATCATTAGTGGAAAAAAGAGCCAGGGGAATATCACGGCAAAAGCAGACTACATAGGCGGCAATGCCAATATAATCTGCGACATTCAACTGAATGAAAACAAGGCCATTATACGCTTAAAGCCTTCCAATCCTCTTCATGGAAAATTCATAGTGTCGATACGAGCTAAAAGTACCGGCAAGTGTTCTTTTAATCGCTTTAATTCAGAACAAACAAAGATTAATCATTGAAAAATTAATCCTATTAAAACCTAAAACATTCACTTATCAACAATAAATAGTTGAATGGTAATACATTTTAATAAAAAAAGGAGCTATGGCAATGAAATTACTGAATTCTGTCTTTATCGCATCATTTTGCGTCAATTTATCACTTCAGGCGAGTGTTCCTAAAACAACACTGGCAGCAAAAAAGCCTAAAGTACTCTTTATCGGTTTAAATAATGCCATGGTTGACGCAATAGCAATAGATAAACAATTCGATATGGATATAAGAATATGCGATCTAGGATCAGCAAGGCACTCAAAAAACGGATCTACTATTGCTAATAGAGCCATCCACTACCCGGAAGTTTACGATATGACCAAGGAGGAAGCAGAGGTAAAAATTTTAGCAGACTTGGATTTAAAGCCTGATGTTATAATAATGACCATGCGCCCTCCATGGCTATCGTATCCACAGAAAGTCCGTGACAAAATAATCAAACAGATCACTGACGGAGCCAGTCTGATCACTTTTCAAAAAAAGCAGTATTTAAGTACAAAAATAGAACAGACTAAATTAAAGAAGCTTCCGCCTATCCCCTCCACCTTTAAGCATTTGAATAAAGATCGTTATAAAGTGGAAATATATGGATTAGGACGTGGCAAAATTGCATTTATTCCCAATATGATTGATTACCGTCTGGGCTTTGCCGGGCCAAGTGTGAAACGCAATAGTCTTTACAATTATCAACTGGGCAGATTCGCTCATTTGATCTACTCTTTGGCAATAAAAAAAGATTTAATACTTAGTAAGTTTGCTGTTAACTCTGACTTGCAAGCTGTATTATCGTTCAGCACTTCTTTTACAGGGCATGTTGAATTATGGGCATATGGTCCGGAAGATTCTCTTTGGAAACATCTGTGCAAAAAATCTAATGCGTCTCGGCAACTAACGCTAGATCTTGGAGATCTGCCAAACGGTGAAAACGTTGTTTTTTGCAGGCTATTCAATGACAAAAAACAACTGGTGGATTGGGGTGGCGACATATTAAAATTCGATCAAGGTTATGGCATAGAGGCTTTGACCTCTCAAAATACTGTGCTTAAAAATGGAGATAAATTTGAGATTATTCCAAAATATTATGGTCAATTGCCAGGAAATCTTACAGCCGAGTTAGAGCTAATCGATTCACGCGATAGGATTTTAGCCGTTAAATCCTTTGCCAAAGCTCCAGAAAAGGTAACCATTACAATTCCAGACACTTCAACATCGGTGGTAAATCATGCCATTTTAAGTTTACTAGACGTCAAAAAAGTTATTTGTCTAAAAAAGTTGGAATTTACTCTTCCCGAAAAACGTCCCACCGACTTCTTCTATTTCATGCTTTGGAATGGTTCAGTCGGAAACTTTGCCCGTCATCGTCAGTATTTTAAGCAGTTGAAAAACTGCGGAGTTGATGGCTTCACCAACATACCCACGCGCCGTTCTCCAATAGCGACAGTCTCAGCCTGTAACATGCTGAGCATTCCATATACCTCAAACATACACAACCTTACTCTGGATGAACATTTATTTAATCCAGAATGGATCGATAAAATGAAAGCAAAGGCCAAAGACACAGCAAATAACCAATTGCCTTACGGCAGCTTTGCCTTCACTCTTGGTGATGAACCTTACGTCTCTCCTTTTAAGAAAGGGGGACGATTTGTCGATAAACCGGAAATTTGGCAAGCTTTTCAAGAATATTTAAAAACGATTTATCCTAGTCTGGACGCTTTAAATCAACAATGGGAAAAAACTTATGATTCATGGGGTAAAGTTCGCTTTAAAAGTGAGTACGCGATGCTGAAAAATCGGGAAAATCCATCTCCATGGGTTGACTTCCGAGGGTTTGTCTCCCATCGATTTATAGATCATCAAAAACAACTCCGGGACATTATTAAAGGAATCTGCCCGGATGCATATGTGGGCTGGGACGGAGCCGAACAATATTCCAGCTACGATGGAATTGATCTCTGGGAGTATGTCTCCGAATTTGACTTGAACAACGTTTATGCCAGATATTTGGTTCCGGTCAACTATCCAGGCAAAATTTTTAATGGTCATTGCCTGCGTTCATTCTCCAAATCTAAAAACTTAAAAACTTGCTGGTTCAATTCAATAAATTACCCATTGGGAAGCCAGTATACACCGTGGTTTATGCTTTTCAATGGATACAACGGTGCGTTTTGGTTTCATGCTACTTTTCGAGAAAATAGAAACCTTGCCGCTATGAATTTTCGTGGAGAATTGAATCCTGTATTTAAGGCAGTCAGAGACGAAGTCCTGGAAATCAAGCAGGGGTCAGGTGCCATGTTGGCCAATGCAAAACCAATAATCGAACCGATAGCTATTTATTATTCTGCCAATAATTGGCATGCCAGCAATCTTTCCAGTGGTGTCGGAGCTCACATTAACAACTTAGGACAGGAGGAAATGTGGTATTCAAAGAATTTGGGAGGTCGAGTTGTAAATAGTAGCGTGGAGTTCCAGAATTTCTGGAAAGGCATCGTGCCAGCAGGACATTACTCAGCTTCCAGCAAAAGTTTTATAAATCTCCTGTTGGACATGAATCGATCATTTTACATGTTATCCAAGCAGCAAATAGAAAAGGGCACCCTTGCGAACTTTAAGGTATTGGTGATGCCATTTGTTGAGGCTTTATCTGATCATGAAGTCGAACTTATTAAGAAATTCGTAGCTGATGGAGGAACTCTGATTGCTGATTATCGATGCGGAACAAGAGACGAACATTGTAGAATACGTAAAAATGGCGGAGCTTTAGATGAAGTGTTTGGAATCAAGCAACGAGACGGATCTCCAGTAGAGCCTGGTAAAAATTCGGTGATAATAAATTATCCTAGAACAGCTTGTGAGACTTCCATTAACTTCTGCCAAGCTGGACTGAGCGTTACTACCGGAACGGCGTACGGTTGCGATGAGAAAGGCGCCCCTGTCTTTATTATCAATAAGCATGGCAAAGGGGAAGCATTGTTCTGTAATTTTGACATTAATGATTATTATAAACAACGCAAAAAAGGAAATGAGGAACCAGTTCGAGAATTGTTTCGTGCCTTCCTGCGCAAACATTCGCCTCTCCCAGTGGATCACCCAGTGCGAAGAACTGATGGACAGCTTGCCGATAATGTCCGTATGTTCTCTTTCAAGGATGGGAACGTATACTATTATGGAATAATCAAAGACTTTGTCAAGTCGTCTACTCGTGAGGAGGACATGCTAATTCCAATGCTGCACCACGGTCATATTTATGATGTAAGAGAAAAGAAATATTTGGGAACTGGGAATTTAGCTCAGATTAACCTTGCTCCAGGAAAAGCAAAATTACTAGCAGTTTTGCCAGAAAAAATCAATGCCATTGTATTAGAAGGACCTGAAAGTATCGAGAAAGGCAATAAGGCAGTAATTAAACTCAGAGTTCAACATGCAAAGTCCCCAAAGAATCTAATCCCATCAATTGTTGTCGTTAAGGTTTATAATCCAAATGGAGAACTGATTCCATATATGCAAAGGACTCTTTACCTGAAGAACTCAAGTGGGTTATTTGAACTTCCGATAGCACTAAATGATAAAGCGGGAGTTTGGAAAGTAAAGCTCCAAGATGCTATTTCTGGTAAACAATCTACTTTCTGTATCGATGTAAAATAATAAAATAGAAGTATGATGTATTTTTTACGGGAACGCAGGTCAAGAGGTCTGGCGAATTTATAGGCACAATCTTAAATTATAAAGCAAGCTCATAAAAGGAATTAAAGGAATGGACGAGACTATAAACAGCATTCAAAAGCAAGCAAACGCTTATTTTAACGCTGAAACTAATTAACAAGCAAGCAACAGAAAAACAGGCAACAATGGGAAAAATTACTTCACACACTTTGGATACCTCGAAGCATAAGTTGTTAAAAAGAAGACACTTTACCTTGGTAGAATTACTCATGGTAATAGCTCTCATAGCAATTCTTGCCAGTATGTTATTGCCTGCGTTAAAAAAAGCAAGAGACACAGCCAAACGTTCTTTGTGCCAAGGCAACCTGAAGCAAATAGTTCCGGGAATATTATTCTATGTCGATGATTATAACTCTTGGCTTCCACCTGGGATTGGCACAACATCAGCCACTTCTTTTCGTTCTGTAATGATCTCTGATTCGGCTCCTTATAATGCAGGTTATATTCGAAATCTTGATATATTGGACTGCCCCTCCGACACGAGCAGAGAAGCGCTTGTTGACTACCATCCATATTACGGAGGCGGACACAATATAAGTTACGGCTATAATGTAAAAATAGGCGGAGCTTGGCTGACTCCTGAATCAGACACTATGCACAATATTGGAGGAGTCAGAGTTAGAGGACATAAATTGCAATATTTCAAAAGAACCAGCAAAGACATTATTATGTGTGATGTTGATGATAACGAAACTGGATTCTGTAACTATCGCATACTATGGGAAGCTTCAGTGCCAGGAGACCCTGGAGGCATTACGAGACAGGCTTATATAATAAATAATCCGCATCACGGACGGGGCAATAATTATCTTTTTTTGGATGGACACGTTGCTTTTCATAGTAGCCTTGATTACTTAAATAATCTAAGGAATATGGGGGATTTTGGCCCATCCTGGCACACTTCCGATGACAGATTCAGAGTAAATCATTGACGATAAGATCATATTGAAACATCTAAAATTGCACCGAAAAATTTTAACACTAAAATATTTAAAGATTTACAGGAGTTGCTTAAAATGAGAATAATGATAACCCTATATGTAGCAAGGATATTTATTTTGTTGCTTATGATGCATGTTGTCAATCTAAAAGGGGACAACCTTAATAAGGTCATTTCTGCTTCAAAAACTGAAGATATTCCAGTCATTGACGGAATACTTGATGATAAGTGTTGGCTGAAAGCAGATAAAGATGATAATTTTATAACAATTGACAATACAGGAAAATACGCTTGCTCGGTTAGGTTTCTCCAAAATAAAGGGGAACTTTATATGGCTGTTGTATCAAAAATCAATGAACCGGAAAAAAATGTCCAGATTATTGAAAATATTAAAAAGCAATCCGGATTTAAGAAAGGTTTTCTTAATGATCGAACAAAATTTTCAAAAAAAGGCTTGTGTCTTGAAATATTTTTCTGTCCAACAGGCAACGGCTCAAATATCCATAAATTTCTGGCAAATGCCGCGGGGCAAATGTGTGGAAATCTTAAATGGAACTGGACTTACTTTAAGAAAAATGCCCCTAGGTTTAGCTCTGTTGTTGATAAAGGACATTGGAGCTTAGAGATTGCTTTCCCTGTAAATGAAGGCTTTCATAATGCAAAAATGCACCCAGGGCAAACCTGGCTTTTCTCTCTTATACGCTATGACAATGTTCCAACTGCATTTTGGAACGGACGCGCATCTAATTTTGGCGATCCCAATACATTTGGCAGGCTTCTTGTAGGAGATTATAAGGAATGGTGGAGTTATAACGGAGAAAAAGGCCTAAGAAAAGATATAAAAGACTGTTTTCTTTTTGATGAATCATTAAAAGATAAGCACCCAGAACTCAAGGCATTATATCTTGAGGCATGCAAGAAAGCAAAAGAGCTTAAAAAAGCAAAAGATAAATTAGGGAAAATCAAAAGTAATGATGATTTTTTAAAATTGAATGAACCTTTCAAAAAAGCCCTAAGAACTGTAAAGCGCCTCAAGGCTTATGCTAGAACAATCAAAGAAACAGAAAATAAGTTAAAATAAATAAAAGGCAAAGGAAATGTTAATTATGTCTAAAAAGATCAGCTTTCTCCAAATTGTTATTCTAATTTTGTGTTGCTGCAGGTTCAACAACGCCTCAGCCTATCCTCCATATGGAGATCCCAATCAAGCTTATGACAAATTGCCAGGCACTTTGGATACATATCATGTAAAATGGGCTTCTCCACTTGCAGGTGGCCCTTTAAATGTTCTATTCATAGTCCCTTATAATAATTCGCGGGAGGTGGTTGAGCTTCGTCAACGCTTGGAGCTTAATTATACTGTAATAATGAATGCTGGAAACTTTACATGGTCTGAAGGCTGCCAAACAATACAGCCTCCGTCAATAGTTGAAAATGGCGAATATATCTTAAACAAACTTTCAGCTGAGCGCCTAGCTCTTGCTCATAAATACGATTGCATTATAATAGGGAAAATAAGCTGGGATGTTATTCCTGAACGTTTTAGAAAATTAATAATGGAACATGTGACGCGTGGATGTGGCTTGGTCTACGTCTCGCCACATCGTTTTGTCGGCAAAGCGAATGAACATTGCTATAGTTATGACAAAGGAAAAGAGGCTACACAAAATGATTTTTTTTATAACATAATCACTTCAGGTAATCCAACAGTTATTTCAAAGTTAATGAGAGCGTTGCCAACCGATGTTATTCCTCTTAAGGCAGTTTTAAACAAAAAAGAAGTCAATAAATTACCCAGACCGCCGAAAGCATTTGGATTCCGTTTGTTGAAGCAAAGTCCTGTTTGCGCAAAAAAAAGCACACACGGAAAAGGCTCAATCATCGTATTGGATTACTTTGACGCTGAAAAAGGAAAGATAGTAGCAAATTCATTGACTCCGGCAATGGGCTATAAGCTTGTTTTGTATGACTATTATTACGCTCTCTTGAGTCGGGCTGTTTTGCTTGCATCCGGCAAGCTCTCTTCAATAACATGCATGATAGATATCAAAGGAGAAAGCCAGCCACCTCCAAAGAAAAGTACCCCATGGGCAGAAAAAGGGCCGGACATTAAGATATTAAGAGACAAACTACAGCAAACTGCTATAAATGCTAAGATAACAAGAAACAATTATTTAGGCAATATCATTAACTTGGAGCTGTCCTTGAGAGATATGAATGGGAAAACCTTAAAAAGCTTTTCAAAGACAATTCGATTAGAAAAAGACAAAAAACAGATTTCGCATGCATTTTCCATGCCCTCCCTTTCAGGCGGAGATTATTTGGCAGATTTACGTGTCCTTAATAATAAAAGACAAGTATTGGATTTTGCGTCAAGCTCATTCAAGGTCATTCCGCCAGTGCAAATAGAGAAAATTAAAACCGACAAGGAACGCTATAAAGATAAAGAAAACATTCAGGGCAAGGTAACTTTCACAAAAGCTTTATCGAAAGAAGAGAACGCGTTTGTTCAGGCAGTGGATTCCTGGGGGCGCAAAGTTGCAAAATCAAAAGTAATCCTTGATGAAAGCAAGTGCTATGGAACATTCAGTATTCCAATTAACAATCCCTTGTCTAAGCTATGGGACATCGAATGCGCAATCAGGGACAAAAACGGAATTCTTGCGCAATCATCGATTTGTGTAGGCATTCCCCAATGGAAATATGACAATTTCCTTGTTGCAACAATTTTTGCGCCGATGCCTGATGGACGAACGGGTTGGAAAGGGTTTCTTTATGCAAAGCAGGGACGCAAATATGGAATAAACACTGCCAACATTCCCTATTTATATGGCGGAGGAGAAAAACAACTGGAGGATGTAGAAAGAGCGCATATAAATTGCATCCTATATGCAGATCATTTTGGAGAAAAAGCGCTTGGCGGAAAATGGGATTTCAGAAAACCTTACACGAAAGCATCTTTAGCTGAATACGCCTTATATTTGGAAAAGTCTTTAGTCACAGGAAAAAAACTAAATCCTAAAGAATATCCTGAAAAAATCAATTATTATGGAAAAGATATTTCCATAGCTCAAGATATAAACAAAAAACGCGACCATTACAAAAAGGCTGGCAAATTTGGCTTCCCATTCCTGTGGGTAACAGCAGAAAACCACTTATTAGGGGAGAAATTAAGCAAGGAATGTTCCGGATTTTCTCGGGAATCCAGTAAAAGGTTTCAGGAATGGTGCAAAGAGGAATATAAATGCGATTTGAATGCTTTAAACAAAGAATGGAACACCTCATTTAAAGACTGGAAAAATATTTCGGGTATAATGCTTAAGGAAGCAGTGGAGAAAAGACAGCTTCCGTGCTGGGTCGCATTCAGATATTTTATGCGAAGCAACGTTTATACAAATTTCTTTATTACCTATTCTGATTTTATCCGAGATATAATAGCGCCTCACCTACTGACAGGACACGGGGGACATCATCATTTCGATTACAGCTCTTTTAATAAACATATGACCGCTGGCAGGCTCTATTCAGGAAATGGGTGTGCAAACTCTGAATTTGTTACTCCAGCGGCGCAGGAGTTGCGAATGGCTTTTGCTGAAAACGAAGGATTTCTTATAGAAGCGCAATATCTTAATCACTGGGCAAAAGCTTTTCACTCTCCCCTTGACAACCGTCGTTTCGTATGGCAAAAGCTAATACGCGGATTCCGTGGTTTTGATTTTGAAAACCAGCTTGGTTTCCCCACAATGGGGGGATTTTCGCTTTTTACTCCTGATTTCTCTGAGCCTCTCCCATATTTTAAGAATATCAGCAATGAAATTAAGCGCATGCAGGACGGATTGGGAACATTGCGCTTTTTATTGAAAACACAACGCGCGCCAGTTGCCGTTTTATGGTCGCTTGAAAACCATTATGTCTCGCGATTATATCCTTTTGAGGAAAATGCTTTTACTGGAGCTGGCCATAGAAACATCTTTGTGGATGGTGGGGCAATTGGCGATATCTTTGCCCTCTTCAACAGCATAAGAATTAAGCCTCAGATTCTTTCTTCAAAGCAAATATTGAATGGTAGTTTAAAGAAAAGAGGAATTAAAGCTCTCATCCTTCCGTACAACAAGGCAATGTCCAATGACGAAGCCAACAAAATTAAAGAATTTGTTAAAGAAGGAGGACTTTTAGTTGGGACTAATAATCCAGGAATTTACTCGCGTTTTGGCAAAAAACTTAAAAAAAGCTCCTTGAGTGAATTGTTTCCTGTTTTTAACCGTGAAAATATCGTGCGTTACGGAAAAGGCATTGCCGCGTATTTGCCGGATGCCATTAACAGATATTCCATGCGGGCAGTAAAAGGGGATTATTCAGGATCGGATTCAGTGGCATGTCTTTTAAAAAAATACGCAGGCATAATTCCAAAAGCAAAATTATTGAATGCCAAAGGCCTGCCACGACGAGACACATATATGAATATTTTCAGCAAAGACGGGTTAATGCTTTTGGGTATGATAAGGGCAGACTTCAGCAAAAACATGGAACCATCGGCAACCAGTGTTGAACTTGACAGGAAATATCATATTTGGGATGTTGTGAATCACCGTTATCTTGGCTTTAGAAAGTATTTCATGCTTAACTTTGATATGGAACCGCAGTTTTTTGCTTTCCTGGCTCAAAAAAGCAGCGGTTTATCTCTTGATATAGAAAATACAACAGTAAAACAGGGAGGTGAACTTAATGTTTCTGCAAGAATTAATTATCTTAACGAAGAAGTGGGATCCAATAAAAAATTACCAGCAGTAATACACTTTGAAATATTTGATCCTGCTGGGAAAAAACTAGAATGGTATGAAAAAAATGTTTCGGGAAAAGGAGAAAAAATAAATACTGTATTTCCTGTTAGTTTTTCGGAGAAACCAGGCATTTATACTATTATAGCATCAGAACCTATCGCAGATTATAAAGCGCAAGCAAGCTTTAAGGTAGGGTCTGTCCAGAAAAAAGTAAGTTTTTTAAATAGAGAGAGATACATTTTTT
>CAZYVR010000147.1:0-13200 GCA_964651145.1 uncultured Victivallales bacterium
TGTTTCACACCTTAAAGAAAGAAAAAACTGTTCAGACAAAAGGGCTCACTTCAAAGGCCCATGAGAAGCTATTGTTAGATTCTTCCTATTTATGTAGGCATAACACTCAGAAGTTTGATAATAGAATTGTGACACTATTAAAATGACCATCCTTCCTCTCAGTGAAGGAATCCAGAACTCGGGGTCTGACCCCATGTTCTAGGCTTTTTTCTTGTATTTTAAATTTAAAGCCATTAAATAATTCTCTATAAACCACTCTTAAATCAATTTTTTTCGGTCAAAAAATGGATATAAGTGTTTTTCCCCTCTATTTTTTTGTTTAAAACATGGGGTCTTGCCCCGACACTCTTCCCGTGAGCCTGATAGAGCAGTCGGTAAAAACCATGGTGTATTGCTGCACTTTTTACAGCCGCAGAAACGTCAACTATTTCGCCGATTTCACAGGCGTAAACGGTTCGTTTTCCGTCAAATGCAGGCCATACATCACCACTGCTGGAAGATGGAAAGTCGAAGTGCAGAAGCTTGTCAATTCAAGAGATAAAGACGGCAAAATATGGGCTAGAGTCAATAGGAAAATGATTCTCGCTCCAGGAGAGCTCAAATGGGACTATAATGCGCCCCAGAATCGGCACAGTTGAATAAGGAGTTTTACATCTTTAAAAAACAAAAAAATGTTCAGACAAAAGGTCTCACTTTACTTCGCTTTCAACAGCTGCCTAACCACCTCAAAGACATAATTAGGTATTTTGGATTGGATATACGGTTTTCGCAAAACGCACCTGAGTTCCTTTAACGCAGCCCTATCCGCATTTTACAAAATCACCCCGTTTTGGACTTGGATATTGAGGTCTTTTCCTGTTGCCCCTCATTAATCCACCGAATAACATAGAGGCTTCGAGTTGCATTCGACCTCAAAAATAGAATTGCTTGTCAATGTTTTGAAGAAAGTTATTGCTGCTATTTAAAATTTGTCGTTGTTATAAGAATTGGGATTTATGCGACAAAAGCGTACACTGAACTCAAATTCCTAGATTCTCCCCTCAAAAAAAGTTTTTTTTTTGTTGTTATTAGTCATAAGCAAGGGTAAAACAGAGTAAACAGCCGTAAAATGAAATATTTGAACTAATTGCCTAAAATAAGACTTGTTGAGTTCAATGAGGCTAGAAAAAATGGTACGCCCGACGAGATTCGAACTCATGACCTTCTGCTCCGGAGGCAGACGCTCTATCCAACTGAGCTACGGGCGCGCAAACTTCTATAATCTGCTGTGTTCAGTCCAAAAGTCAATTAATATCGGACAAATTCTGTGAAAAATCATTTTCCCAAGGTAGCGGATGGAGCAGTCAAAGGCCACATGAGCTCTCGCGCAATCTCTTAGACTCCAACAGCTTTCGCCTTTGGCTATCAGCGCATTCTCCGCCGGACCAAGTCCGGACAGAGTCCGGTCTTTATTCCGGTTGTGCCGGTCTTTTTTAAGTTTTAAGACTTTTGGCGGAGCCATCGTAAGGCTACGGCTTCGCCAATAATCAAGAACGCTACCGCGCAATCCATTTGCGTCTAATGCTTTCAGCTTTGGCTGCACAGTCCTGGCTTTGCCATATTTTTTTAGGCAAGAAAAAAAGGCAGATTATTTTCGCTCAAAGCAATGTCGGATTAAAAAAGCGGAAGCTCCGGCTGGCTTTGCGGCTGCGTCAAACTCCAGTCTATGGGCGCAAGCCCGGACTCAGTCAGGGCTTTGTTGATTTTTGAAAAGGGACAGCTCCCGATAAAACCTCTTCGCGCCGAGAGCGGAGAAGGATGCGCGGATGAGATGATTGTATGTTTGCTCTGATCTATCAGCGGAATTTTTTTCTGCGCCGGGTTGCCCCATAAAACAAAAACAACGCGGGTTGATTTTTCGTTTACCATCTTGATTATGGCATCGGTAAAAGTTTCCCAGCCGCGCTTGCTGTGCGAATTTGCCTGGTGAGCCCTGACGGTAAGAACCGTATTCAAAAGCAGAATGCCTTGCTTTGCCCATTTTTCAAGGCAGCCGTCAGTTGACGGAGGAATGCCAAGGTCCGCCTCCATTTCCTTGAAAATATTTCTCAGCGATGGCGGAAGCTTTACGCCAGAGCGAACAGAGAAGCACAAGCCGTGCGCCTGGCCATTGCCATGGTATGGATCTTGTCCCAGAATAAAAACTTTGACAGAGTCAAAAGTTGCATATTTAAGGGCCGAAAATATCTCGTCCTTCGGAGGGAAAATTGTTTCTTTTTTCCATTCTTCCTCCAAAAAATCATTAAGTTTTTTAAAGTAATCTTTTTTAAACTCTGGAGCCAAGGCGTCCCGCCAGCTTTCAGGAATCATTTCTTTCAGGATCATTTTTGTTTCTGTTCGCTTTCTGTCGCTTGCACAAAATTTCCAATTTTTGCCGTCGAAATTCTTGGATCTGCTATTACGCTTGGACCGCCAACGCAGCCGCCTTCGCAAGACATTACTTCTATAAAATTGCCGGGACAAACTCCCTTTGCGTAAACCTTGAGCAGTTTTATGGATTTGGCGGTAAGTCCGTCAATCAACAGCGGCTTCATTTCCGCGCGGCCGTCAATGTGCGATTTAATCGCTTTTGTAGTTCCGCCGCTTACGGGGAAATTTCTTCCCTGCCATTTCGCGCTTTCCATTATTTGGGCCGGCTCGCATTTCAATAAATCAATTTCATGCGCTTCCATAAGCGCGTTCAATTCGTCAAAAGTCAGGACATAATCAATGACTTCGTCAAGAATGCCTTCTTTGCGCTTGGCCGCGCATGGGCCAATAAAAACGGTTATTGCATCGGGCATTTTTTCTTTGACAAGAGCGCCGGTGAAATGCATGGGCGAGGGTGTTTCGGAGACGCTGGATTTCAGTTCTGGAATGTGTTTTTTCACCGCCTCGTCATAGGCCGGGCAGCATGAGGAGGTCATTATTTTTTCGCCTTTCTTCATTCTTTCAACAAACTCGTCCGCTTCTTTGACACTTGTCACATCCGCGCCCGTTGCCACTTCTACTGCCTGCTCAAAACCTAACTTCTTGATGGCTCCGGCAAGTTGATTTATATCGCATTTAAACTGTCCGGCAATTGCCGGCGCGACTATGGCAACAGTTTTTTTGCCACTCTTCAAAGCTTTTAAAACGTCTATTATTTGCAGTCTCGGCATGATTGCGCCGAATGGGCATGCCGCCATGCATTTTCCGCAGTTTATGCATTTTGAGTAATTTATTTCCTCTTTGCCTGTTTCATTCTTTGAAATCGCGTCAACAGGGCAGGATTCCTCGCATGGAATGGGGATTCTGATAATTGCGTGATACGGGCAAACTTTAATGCATTTTCCGCAGCTCACGCATTTTGAAATATTGATTTGGGCTTTTCCGTCAACCATTGTTATTGCGTCTGTCGGGCAGTTCGCGATGCACGGCCTGGCAAAGCATCCATGGCAGCCGCGGGTCACTTCAATGTGCGCCTGAACGCAGGCGCTGCAGGCGTCGTGAATGAATGTGAGCACAGGCAATTCCATTTTTTCCCTTCCAAGCGCTTGCTTCACATATTCGGATAGTGGAATAAGCTCGTCTTTTTCGTCTTCCAGGCGCATGCCAAGAACAGCCATGCAGCGATATTTCAACACAGCGCGATCCATGTAAATGCAGCATCTGGAATGCTCGCCATCCTTTGGGCGCATCTCAAGCGGCAAGCGGTCAAGCTTGTCCAGGGAATTGCTGCAAAACGCGCGAATAACCCTTGTCAGAATGTCTTTCTGAATGCGAGTGTTGTAGTTGTCGTAAAACATAATGCCCCCTGATTCAAAGCAAAGCGTTAACAATCATAAGCAGGCAAACTATACCGCCGAATCAGCGCAATTAAAAGCCGTGTTTTTTTGCGGCTGGCCTGCGTTGCCCCGGCGGCGTTTTGTTATTTTGTCGGCAATTGCAGAACCTTTCCAAATCCCAGCGGATGTTGGTAGGGGAGGCATTTTGAAAATCTTTTGACGCTTTTGAGGGCCGCGACTCCATTTCTTGACGGGGCTTCATATCCGGCTGCCCATGCGGAAATTTTTTCATTGCCGGACGCGCCCGTCAACTTAAGGGTGATGCAGGCTTGTCCGCCATCGGGAATTTCAAAAGCAAAGTATACTGGCCTGGCAGTTTTTTTGCAATCGGCCTGATTCTTTTTTTCGCCGTGTCCCAGCGGGCTTTCCGTTATTGCCGTCACTGGAATTGAATAGGCGGAATGTCCGTCAACGTATCTTGCGGCGCTGGCCTGCGGTTTGATTGCTGTTGCGTTTTCTCCTTCAATGGCAAACTGAATTTCAGCGTTTCTGAAGCGGCACGGTGTTTGCATAATCCAGCGCAACTGCATTCCGTCGTCAAGCTTTTTGCTGGAGAACTCAACGCATTTCAAATCTTCGATATGATGAATTTTGTCAAGCATGGGGCCGGCGTTTTTCACTGAGCTTGAAGCCGGGAAATAATATAAAAACTCCCGGCCTTTCTTTTCTATCATATGCGGCTGCTTGAACTCTGTTTTTTCTTTGCTTTCGGAAAATATGACAATTTTCAGCTCGTGCGCCAGAAAATCAATTCCCTTTTCGGTGTCCAGAAGCTCGGAATGGGGATAGAATTGCAAGGATGAATTCACTTTGTGATTGACAAAGTCTTCAGCATTGAAGCTTATTTTCTGGGGAACAGGTAGCGGGTTGCGCAGAACGCACCAGGATTCCTTTGCGCCGTTTTGCATAAATCCGTACACTTCGCCTTTTGCGGGATCTCCGAGTATCATTCTTCCGCGCGGAACAAAAATATTCCTGGCGTATGTCCTGCAAAATTTCATCACTTTTTCAATAGCTTCCACCTGCCAGTCCTCGAGGGAGTCCGGCATAAGGGTGTACGCAATGTAAGTGCTTCCTCGCATGAATGAGAGCCACACCGCGCTGGCCCATGACGCAGGATCAGCCGCAAAAGGATTCCGCAAAGCGTCCGGGAATTCATGGTTGTCAAAGCAGTCCAGAGGCACAGGCGTTTTGTCCCGGCAAAGAACGTTGTAATACATCAAGTCCCGGTGTGTCTGAGCGGAGTCTCTCTGGGTTTTACTTGGCAGAGACGCGTATTCTGAATCGCCGGAATCAGACAGCCAGAAATGGCTGGCTTCGGAAAGCCACCATGGAGACGGCCACCAGCCGTTTCGGGTTATCACATCAATGTCCACTTCGCGCAGCTTCCGCGCTATTCTAAAATATTCATTGATGGAAGCCTGCCGCACATGATTGCGCGTGGGATGGGTTTCGTCAAATGAGCTGTTTGTGGCGCATTCATTGTCCCAGTCTATTTTAAAGTGGCACACTCCCACTTTTTTGATAAGTTCGGCAAAGCGCTGTTTCAAGGCTTCGGAAAAATTCTTGTCCATCATTACTCCGTATCCGTCGCCGCAATAAGCGGCTGAATTGCCGCCTCCAACATGATATCCCTCTTCCTTCAGGAATTCCGGCGCGATTCCCATGTGCCCATTGTGGCTGTTCCAGAGACTGAGCGCGCTGCCCATTTTTTTTGCCAGCTTGCTGAGTTTGGCAAGGCCCTTGTCGCGGCCCACTTCTTTTTTTGCTTGAAATATTGAGTGGCGGTCGTTCCACCCAGCGTCAAGGGTAAAGGCGTCCGGTATCAGGCCAAAAGATTCAAAAGCTTTGAAAAAAGCTTTGTAGCCGTCGAAAGTCACATTGTATTCATCGTCGCCAATATACGGGTCTGTCCAAAATGTGCAGAAGGAGACAAATGGCTTTTTCAGCATGGGCAGACGGATTGAATCCAAATAGTCGGCAAAGCCTTCCGTGGCGTTTTCGGTCAAGCCTAAAACTTCGTCGACCTCTTCAAGACTGTCTCCGTCCCAAACAGGATAATGCTTGAGACAAACAAGCTCTTTGCTTTTTTTCTTTTCCATGTGGCAGAAAGCGGCCGGATGCTCCAGGCCTATAAAAATATTTTCTCCGATGAGAGGGTATCCACAGCCGGGAATAATGCCGCCGCCTTCTTCTTCTCCCTTTTTGAGACTCATAGAATTTGCCGACCTGTAGCCGCAAAGCTCCAAATTGTCAGCATTCAGTTCCTGGCAGTCCACCTCAACGTAATCAGGGGTGGGCAATTCTTTGTCGCGAGTGATCTTTAATGATTTCCTTAGCCAGGGGCCCTTGTCAAGGGTGGCTGACACAGTAAAAAGCAGGCCGTCGGACTTGAATTGCTGAGTTATTTTATTTTTTGCAGCTTGCGCCGGAGCTGCAGGCTTTGAAGGCCTTATTGTTTTGCCGTTTATCGATATTGCCACAGCTGGCCAGTTCAAGCACAAACTTTGCCCTGTCAGATTGTTGTCCACTTCAAGAATATTTTGGCTTAGCGAGATGGAAAGCCACTTGTTTGCGGTATTCATTTTTTATTATCCTGTTTATAACACAATTAAAGAAAAACAATAGATATATAACTGTAGGGTAAACGATTGTCCTTGTCTACCCTAAACCGCAAAATTTTAAGCAAATTATTTAATGGCAGGCTCCATCCCATTGCAGCCTCTGTATTATTTAATTTTTTAAAGAGAAGGCACTATTGACTTTTCAGCATTCACCCCTTATCTTAGTGGTAAACAACAACTATACCACAACAAAGGCAACATTCTAAGGATCTTGATTGCATGGCAGGAATACCCGCATATATGCGCATAAGGCAATACATCAATGATTTGATGCTGAGGCACGCTGACAGCGAGGTGCGGATCATGTCTGAGCGAGAACTGTGCAAAAAATTCAATGTGACTAGGCCAACAGCCCGCAAAGCCCTGAAAGAGCTCATTGACGAAGGAGATTTATATGTAAAGTCTGGAGTTGGAACATTTATTAATCCTGCCAAAGCGCTTAACAGCTCATTTGTTTTCCGCAAATCTTACAGGGTCATGGTTGTTTTTGGAGCAGGAAAAAATGTGGACATTGATGGCTTCAACATGGATATTCTTGAGAAAATTTGCAATTGTCTCAAAAACAAGCTAGTCCGTTTGCAAGTGGTTAATTTGAACAGCCATGACAACAATATAGCTCTGGAAGAGCTGCAAATGTACAATCCAGACGGCATAATTTGGATAAGGCCATCCGACAGGGCTATAGAATTGATTTCAACTGTCAGAAAGCGCATTCCGGTTTATACTCTTGGCAATGTTCCCAATGGCGAGAAATGCCATGTCACAATGGATTATTATCAAGGCGGACGTTTGGCTGCCAGCTGGTTTTTGAAAAGAAAGCGGCATAATGTGCTGTTTGTTGGCCATGCCCCGAAGCATGCGATAAAATCTGAAGTTTTCCGGGGGTGGCTGGATGAGTTTTCATCCTGCAAGCTCAAGTTTGACAAGCGCCTGCTCTTGGATATGAGCTGTAACATTATTAAGGAAACCGAAGAGCTTTTAAGGAGAAAGGCTGTAGGCGGAGTTTTTACCTTTGGCTCTGAATTTGTGCCAGTTAACATTGCGTTTGAAAAAGCTGGAACAGACAGCAGAAATTGCCCTATAATGCTTGATGGAGACTATTTTGCCACTGATGAAGCAAAAGCGGTTCCTGCCGCCAAATTAACGCTTTTTTCTCCGAAAGCAACGGAGTTGGCGGCAGACAATTTATTCAAGACTCTTCAAGATTCTTCATATAAGCCCGAAGAGGCAGTATTTCCCGTAAGGATTGAAAATTCTGAGAAGTCAACAAAAGGAGGACTGCATGAATATTAGGAATACAAGGCATTTTACACTCATTGAATTGCTCGTGGTAATCGCGATCATAGCAATTCTTGCCAGCATGCTTTTGCCTGCATTGAAAAAAGCAAGGCAAAAAGCTTATCAAATATCATGCGCAAGCAATATGAAACAGCTTTATTTGGGGTATATCCAATATGACACAGATTTCAACCGCCAGCCGCCAATGCCATATGAAGTGGTTGGCGGCAATTCGGATGATAATTCCGGTTATCAATTAATACAGGGCAGTAACTGGGTGGGGTTCGGCTCTCTTTATGGCTCTGGCTACATAAGCTCAGGCAAGGCTTTTTATTGCAACAGCCCCACAAATCAAAGAGACGATGGCTTTTTAAGCTATGAAGGCAGAAGAGATATAGGAGGTTATGGCGGCTGGGAATATGGGGTTGGCATGCAAAACAATTACTGGCTTCGCTGGTGTGAATGGACTGTAAACAGAACAGAGCCAGGCAGGCCAGTGCCCATAATGCGCAAGAAGCTCTCAATGAACTCACCTGGTCGCTGGCTGGCTGCTGACATGTGGGGATATTATGCACAGCCTGACCTAGATAAATATTGGATGCCACATCCAGGCGGCTACAATATCTTATTTATTGACGGCCATGTCAAATATCATAAATATCTTTGGCCGACAGCAACAAGTCCGACATGGAAAATTAATCTCACGCTTGGAACTTATAACAATAACTCTCAACCATAATCATTAATGACTAAAAGGAGACAACAAATGGGACGAAATATTTTGGAAATAATCAGAAAAAAATTCTTGGCTGTTTTTTTGTTAAGCTTAACTGGTTGCGTTGCAGAGAAAGAAAAGTTTGCATCGTTAACCGCGCCTCCCGCGCCTTTTGAAAAATCCGATGTGCCCACAAAAATGGTAAAGCCAAAACCTGAAATAGTTGGACGCGAAATAATTTTTGGCAACAAAAAGCTGATAATTGCTCCAAGCGGCGCAATGGTTTTCATGTCGAACGGCAGAAATCTATGCGAGCTGTATTTTTATGTAAACACTAAATGGTCTTCATTTTTAACAAATATTGATAGAGGCAAAACTCCCGCAAAATGGAAAAAAGGCAGTGTCGGAATAACAGAATCCAGCTATGACAAAGCAAAGAGACAATTTGTGGTCAAAGGCAATTTCCCATTAAATAAGCCAGAATCAGGAGTGCCTGACGAAGGGAAATTTATTGAAACAGTCACACTTTTGGACAGCGGAAAAGTCAAAATAGAAAATCAATACATTATACCCGAAAAATACAAAAAACTTTTTAGGAGCACTTGCATGTTCCTGCAATGTTCAGAGGTGGACAATTTCAGCATTGCTGGCAAAAAATACACATTTGAAGAAAAGACACGACGTTTTTTTAAGCCGCCAAAAATTCACTTTGCGCAAGACAGCATAATAAACAACTTTGATGTGCATGTTTTGTCCACTGCAATGATAAGCGCAACCAAAAGAAAAGGCAAAGAGGATTTTCGCATTTATCCCCGCAAAACCAATAAGATATCTTTTATTTTGGATCCCGGGAAAGTTTCCGCAGACAGCATAGCAAAAGGAAACAACACATATGCCGGAGTGGATTTCAAAAAAACCGAAGACATCGGAGTTCCTAATTATTCAATTTGCCGCAATTTGATACAGAACCCCTCTTTTGAGCAGGGAGTCATGTATTGCATAACTGATAATCATTTTGATGATTTTCTTGGAATTAATGGAATAGAAGCTGATGACAGCGAGGCGCTTTTTGGCAAACACAGCCTTAAGGTCAACTTGTACAAGAGTGGCTATAATATATATTTTTCCCCTGTCCCGGTAGAGCCGGGAAAGTATATTTTCAGTTTTTATGCCAAAGGAGATGGCTCAGAAAAGCAAAAAATATCAAGTTATGTTCAAAATGCCAGTCGCGCGCAATTATCCGGAAAGCATTGGACGGTGGGAAAAAAATGGAAGCGGATTTCTATACCTGTTGAGATCAAGAAAACAACTGCGTTCTCCTGTCGCTTAACGCCAACAGGCAATGACGGATCGGTTGTTCATCTGGATGGCCTTCAGCTTGAAAAAGGCGACAAGGCCACCGACTTTGTTTCTCCTCCTGTGGAGGGATTGCTGCTCACGTCAAAAGAGGACAATTTTTTCAGTCCGGAAGAAAAAATAGACGCTTCCCTTCGCATTTTCTCAGTAAAGTCTGAGACTTCCGGCAAAGTGACAGTGACAGTGAAAGACTTTTTCAGCTCCAAAATATTTGAAGAAGAGCTCTCTTTTAAGACCGGTAAAGACGGGCTTGCGTTGCTTAAACTCCCTTTTGATGACAAATTTTCAAAAGGCATTTATATTGTCAAAGCAGATTACACGCTTGACAACGGACAAAGGCTCCATGATTTTTTCCGATTTTCAATCATGTCTAATCTGGAAAACAAGCATAAGGTTAAGGCAATGTTTTCCAACAGTTATCACGGTCAAATGAAAAGAAATGTTTATCCCGGGTTGGAAACCTATCTAAAACGCTGCCGCGATATTGGAGCTGGAGGTGAAACTCATTCCGGCTTTGTTTCCAAAGATTTTGCAAAACTCTTAAACAAATATGGAATTGAAATTATTAACTCCAATATGTCCGGTCCTCTATGGGGCCATGGATACAAAAAAGTGACAGATGCTAAAGGCACAAAATTTTTTGGCCTCTACAACGATAAAGGCTGGCGGAAAGGCGCAAAACTTTTTATAAAAGACTTTAGACTGGAAGGGGACGGCAAGCTTACAGATGATTACCTGAAAAGATTTGAAAAAGCGGTCATTGGTATGGTCAAAGAATATCCATGGATACCTCGCTGGGCTTTTGCTGGGGAATGTTGGGCAAAATGGCCGGAATGGCTGACAAATGACATGGAATCGTTTGCAAACTTACAGATAGCTTTTTATAAAGCTGTAAAAAAGGCAAATCCAAAATTGGAAGTCTACAACGGCGATCCCTGCAACATTTATCCTGAAGGCGGAACAAAAAGAATCAAAAAGGTTCTGGCGGAAATTAATGGAAGAATAAAGTATGATGCCTTAGCTATTCACTCTTATTTGCCGGATGGCCCGGATTCGCTGGAGGCAAACATGGAAGCGTTCTTTGATATGGGCAAAGAATTCGGTTACACAAACACGCCTACATTTTATCCAGAGGGAATGCATTACGGCCCTTACAACATTCCGCAGTGGGGCACTGTAAGCGCATCATGGGGGCCTCCCAGGACATGGTACTATGGAACTTTGTCCTACGACATGGGATGGACTGAAAAATTGTCAGCCGCATGGTTTGCCAGAAGTTGGCTTATTTGCATGAAGTTTATGGACAAAGTCATCTCAGCGGATTCAGCGGCAATCAATATGATAAGCAATTTTCATCTTGACGCAAAGCTGACTCCGCGAGCATATCAGAAAATCCCCAACACACTTGGAAGGCTTCTCGGCAATTCCAATTTTGTTGAAGATGTGAGCTTTGCGCCTGACACAAAATGCCTTATCTTTGAGGATGAGCAGCAACGCCCCGTTGCCGCTGTATGGGGGAAAATCAAAAAAGTTGACAGTGGTCTTGAGACTTGTCCGTGGGCAATGGCAAAATTTAAAGACGAAAAGGTGCAGATTTTTGACCTTATGGAAAATCGTCGGAAAGCCAAAACAAACGCAGACGGCGATATTCGTTTTCCGGTATCGACCTTTCCTTTTTTCATTCGCGGCAAGACAGGGACAACAAAAAGTTTTTGCGATGCTTTGCGAAATGCCAAAATGCTTGGAGGCAATCTTGTCCCTTTGAAAATGCTTGCCAAAGTTGCCGGGCCCGACACTGTGAATTTGATTTTGTCCAATCAAATATCCAGAGAAGTAAAAGGCTCTATAATCGCTCCCGGATTAAAAGAAAATATTGACATTCCTCCAAGAAAGAAAATTTCTTTTAAAATAAAAATGCCTGAAGCTCTTTCTGCTAATAAAATCACCGAAGTAAGAGTGCCTGTAACTGTGTCTGAAAAAGGAAGTCCAGAGCCCTTGAACAAAGACGTTTGCTTTAAAGGTTTTCTTTGCAAAAAGACTCAATCATCCATAAAAATTGACGGAAACGAGGATGACTGGAAAAATATTCCGGCAATTCCGCTTAAAAATCGCACAATAGGCGGAACCACCGGAGAAAAGACCGGCTACAAAGGAGACTTTGACGGCTCTTTTAAAGTTGCATGGGACAAGGGTTATCTTTATTTGATGGTAAAAATACAAGACGATATGTTTACCCACAAGGCTTTCAAGAATACGGCTCAACGCTGGAACAATGATTCGTTGCAGATTTACATAGACACAAAATGTGACGCAAGAGACAGAAAGCACCATGGATATGACGCAAACGATTATGATTATGCAATCTTCCCTGATAAAGACGGCAAGGCAACGACATTCCGCTACAGATCCCCGGATCAGCAGCTGACCCTGGGAACTGAAGCCCCTGATGACAGAACTGTTGCAAAGCACATACCGTCGGCTTTTAGAAGGACAAAAGACGGCTATGTCTATGAAGTTGCATTTCCATCGAAATATTTGCTGCCCGTCAAACTTGAAAATAATTATGCTCTTGGCTTTAGCCTTTTCGTAAATGACCGCGACAAAGGAAAGCAAACCAAGCAGGCTTTAACCTTAACACCATCAGGAACAGGCGGTTACAGAAAGCCTCATCTATACCCGGTTATGCTGTTGACAGAATAAAAGCACAGATAAAACAGCGCCATATCCAAGGCGCTGTTTGTCTGGCTTTTATCAGATGATTTCAAGCATTTTGACGGAGACCAGTTTTCCTCCATGCACAATGTTTGCGCTTTCGCAGTCGACTCTGTTGCATACAGCCACGCATTCGGAGAAGCTGGCTTCCTTGGTTCTGAAAAGAACAATCATCTTGCCGCCACAATGGCACTCTGAATGAACAGGGAGCTCAACATCGCATTCAGGACAGAATAGCCGCGCTTCTTTGCCTGGCTCAAGGTCTATGTCCAGAGTTATTTTGGATTTGTCGCCATAAACCGGACTTAAGGCCATAATGCCTGCTTGTCCGTTCTGTTTAACTTTCAACAGGATGCCGTTGTATGAATTGAACTTGGCCCTTGAGCTGACGAGGCTGTGTCCGTTGGGACAGTAAAGGTAGGTAAACACCAGAGCCTTTTCCTTGTCTATGGATTTTGCCTTTATCGGATTGGGAATTACTATTGCGCCTTTATTGTCAAATCTTTTCATGTCTCCCCCATTTTAAAAGTTTAATAAAAATTACTATATCATTGCAAATGTATTTTTTCCAAAATAGCTTGTTATTGTCTTTTTTGCAATTGTCGCTCATGGCTGTCAGCGACAAAAAATCAGAAAAAAATTTTGCACACCGCGACTGTTCGCCAATGCC
>CAZYVR010000148.1:0-13151 GCA_964651145.1 uncultured Victivallales bacterium
AAACATCTCCTTTTTTTGCCATATCAATTTAGTCTTATTTTAGGAAATTTCACACCTTATTCAACTGTCCAGATTTTTGGGCGCATTATACTATATAAAATATGAAGCCGTCGCCAACTCTTGAAAACGGGAAAAGATCCCCTTTTGGAAAGGAGCTTTTTCTTCAAGTTCAGGAATTGTATTAACACGTCCTTTCAGCAACTCGTCAATTCTCATCGAGAGCTCTTTAAAGCGCTCTCTTTGTCCTCCTAGCCTGATATGAATAAATTCAAAACCAAATCTTTTAAATCTGTCATTCCAATACGTTCGGAATGAACCTATCAGCTTGTCCAAACTCTTTATAAGCTCTGAAATATTTACTTTGAGACTCTCAAGTTTATCAAAGTCTTTTTCTTCAAAAGCCGCATCCAATTTTAACTTGAAATCAATTTTCCGTTTAAGAAATTCCACAACTGCTGTTATATGCCTCATAGTGGCGTTATTTGCGGAAGCTTCATTTTTTATATAAACTTCAATCTCTGTATATATTTGGAGAGCCCTTTCCCAGAAATTTGTCCCGGAAGCTCTTTGGTTTTTCCAGTAAATGCCAAAAATAGGATCGTCCCAGAGTAAATTCATGGCGCTCAAATCCTTTTTCCAGTCGGTGATTTCCGACGCCTTTGTATGTAAATCGTAATTGCCTCCGCAAATGGTCTCGAATCGCTTGGCAACATTCTTTTCATCAAAAGCTTGTCCTGAATAGCATCTCTCAACGGCATAACAAAGTCCTGCCTGGGCAGAATCAAAATCACAACTCATGCCATCATCTCCCCATGCGGTAAAAAACAGCTCTTTTACGTTTTCCTTAAGACAAGCTTCTATGCAAGGAGTCACAGCCTCTTTGGTTTGCTTGTAATTATGCCATAATTGTTTCCAGGTATGAATCCCTGAAGCCATAACAGGAGGAAAACCCAACTCCTTATGCCGCTTTATCCAGTCTATGTAAAACTCCTCATCTTTATGATAATAGTCCCAGTAAACAAGTTGCGCGTCTTTTGGTATTTTTTCCTTGACGTCATTCGGAATGACAGTGTCTTTTTCATAGTATCCCTGGATTTTATTGCCCATTCTGAAAAACATATCAGACCATATCATATAAGAAAGGCCGCGTTCCTCGCATTTTGCCGACACCTTGCTCAAATGGTCGTTATAAATATCAAAGCCGCGACGGTAGCCATTCTGATCCATATAGCGTCCACGTCCTAAATCATGCGTCTCATCCATGCCGAGATGAATCCTTCTGCTTTTAAACGCTTTTGAGAAAAAGTCCAACATTTTATCTATAAGTTCATAAGACTTTTCTTCGCTTGTAAGCAATACCGATGAAGTGTCTTTAAGGGGGGCGTATGCGGTCCATCTCAACACAGGTTCAAGGTGTCCGAGAGCTTGAATACAGCCTATCATTTCAATCCCAAGCTTTGAAGCATAATCATCGATTTCACGGAGTTCATCAAGCGTATAGCGTCCTCTTAAATAACCAAAATAATCTTCACCAGGCAGTTCGTAAGCGTCTTTAGTGTAAAGCATTGCAATATTGCATCCCATAAGAGCAAGACGCCTTAGCCACTGCTTGAAATAATCTACAGTAAGGATTGCATTTCTAGAACATTCAATCATTATTCCCAATGTTTCAAAGGACAACTCTTCAGATATTTCCCCTGAATCTTTTCCTATTCCTGAAAGAGCACTGCCAATGCCCCTTGCGGCCGAAGTTATGCTATCATAATAAATGACTGTTTGGTTTTCATTGTAAACAAGCTTGGTTCCTTTGTCATGTTTTATAAAATTAATCGCATAGGCATTGCCGTTTTCAATAATTGGATAATCTTCTCCGAGTATTTCCAACATGGCATGCAACTCGTCCGGTGTGTCTTTTTTTTCCCATGAAAAAGTTTTGGTTTTCATTTTATGTCCCTTTTCTCGTCTATTCTTATTAATTATGCTTATAAGCATTTTTTAAAAAGTTCTTTTGTTACTCATGAACCCAATATTCCTGAATTTAGGCGCAAGCATTCTCTCCGCCAATACCTCCTTTTGTGAAATTTGTTGTAGAAAAAAGGTTAAACAAAGTTACAGGAGTACTTATAAGTTGTCTTTAAGACAAGTGCCGCAAAATTCCTATTCTGTCAATATCATTACGGGGTAGAGGTGTGGCCTTTGATAACATTGCGTTCCTTCCGGTGTAAGCGTGAGCGATGCTTTCGGCCTTGAGTGGCCGTCATTATCATTTAGGGACAATCCAAATCCAACGGCTACTCCAGATTTAAACTCCATAGGGGCAAGATACGCCTTAGGAAATGCTATTTCATAAATGCAGCCATCTTTTATCTTTTTGAAAGCCGTCTTTATCCCAGGCTCAAAACGCATTGGCAGCAGCTTTAATCCGCCTTGTAGAGTCAACTGCCATTCAGGAGTGAAAGAGCGCCACACCAACAGTTTTTCTGGTTTTTCCGGATCGCATCCAAAGTCGTAATTGTAGTCGTTTGTGTCGAACCCCTTCTCTATTTTTTTACGGGCGTCGCAATAGGTGTCTACGTAAACTTGCAATGAGTCGCATGTCCAAATTTCGCCTCCACTTTTATTTTTTAGAAGTGTAAGTTTATCATCCTTTACTTTCACCAACAGGTATAGAAAATCATCGTCCCATGTTGCCTGAAATGTAGCTTCGCAATCATTTTTGTAGCCGATGTTCTCCTTTTTTACGCCAAGCTTGGGTTCTGGACGAATAAAGCGGTTTGTGATTGGAATCTTGGGAACCATTTTCCAATCATTATAGTTTCCATCTATTTTTATCGGGGAACCTTTGTGTTTTTTTATCGCAAAACCTCGAAAAGAAGCGTCCAGGTCGACTGGCTTCCTGTCCCTCTCTTTAAGTGTTATTGGCATAGACACGTCCAGTATTTGTTTTTCACTCAACTTTTGGGTCAAAGAAAGCTCTAAATTTTCCATTTGAAACGCAGGCAGAGAGAGACTTTTTTCTTTCTTTTTCCCTTGAACTGAGACAATCACATTGCCGAAAAAAGGGCGAGAGAGAAGATTGCGAAACTGGACCTCAAGTTTTGACATCCCAACAGGATTTATCGCGATTGCCACTGGCAGATGCTCTTTGCCTTTAAGTCTTGCATTGTCAAGATTTTTACAAAAACTTTTCAAGCTTCCGGCTTTTCCGCGAATAAAAAGAGGAAATGACGAAATGGGGATTGTACAGTATCCGCTTGAGTCTGGAGTCACATTGCGCTCGACTTCCATGAGGTCGAAAAATTGCGGTGTCCCATCTGTGAACCTTATTTCAGCTTGTGGAGATTTAGCCAAACCTTTATCAACTTTTTTGATGTGTGACCAAACAGCCGCCACCGGACATTTCTTTTCATCCTCAAAAACATAGCAACGCACATTCGGCGCAAAGCGAATATCCTTTTTAAAATATGCGTTCCCAAGAAGCCGTCCTAAGGTGTTTGGGATTTTCTGGAGAGCAAGAGGGGTCAGATTAACATCCATAAAATTCCATCCCTGATGCCCGTCCATGCATTTGATCCGGTTCTGATACTTCAAGCCAACGAGCCACGAGCGAGCCCAGTAAGCGGCTGAGATTCTTTCTCCCCATCCCATGTGGTATGACGGACAGTAAGTGCGATAATGATCAGCAGAGCATCCTTTATGCGCAGACAGCCCCCACGCTGGTATAATGTAAGGAGAATAATATATGCCCTCATTAAGAATGACAGGGGTATCGCCATAGCCGTGTCTGGCTATCATTTTGAAAAATTCCTTCATCTCGTAATCCAAATCAGGCTCTTCCGGCACTGTCCGATATGGGTGGATTCCTATTATGTCAAACTTTACATCGGGAGCTATTTTTCCCACTGTTGTCAAATATCTGTCAAGCCAGACAATTCCGTTCCTTATTGACATATTATACGGGCCGCCTGTTGCCATAAACTTGAGGTTAGGATTGAATTTTTTAACTCCACGATATGCGGCCAGGTGAAGTTTTGCCATATCTTCCATTTTGTCCATGGCATTAAGAGTTTTAAGCCAGAATGTTGTTTCGCTGCAGAAATACCAGCAGTCCATCAAAGGATAACAATACTTTGCTTTTTCATAGCTTGCTTCCTCCACGTATTTCAACATTTCAGGAGTGACTTTTTTCGTGTCTTCCCCCACATCAACACTGGCTCCTTTTGCCGGGAAGATTCTTCCTTTGCGGCAAAGCAAAGCATTTGAGTAATTTTTTATCCTGAATTTGTCAAGCATTTTTATTTTTTCTAAATGCTTGTTTGTTCTTTTTAATGTTGCGCTTTTAGCTCCAAAAGCTAAAATATTCGTCCCTCCGATTCCTATTTTCATATTTCTGCGAGCGATATCAACAGCTCTTGGATTATTCATCCATATCCCCGTCGCTGTTATTCCCTTGTTCCTATGCTTGTTTTTGAGAAAATCCATAATGGAAATGCGGAAATAGTCGGTGTCTTTAAATTCGCCTATTTCGAAATTTCCGCGAATTACGTGAATGCCTTTGGGCAATTTTCCGTCAAGGGGAAGGTTTACGACGGCTATTCCCTTCTCATTGGTTTTAAAATCAAACTTCCCGCTCCATAACTTGCTGTAAAAATAATCCTGCGCTTCAAGAGCCACTTTGCCTGAAGTGTTAGGGGTTGAGGTTATTTTAAGCCTTGCATTTATTTTATCTTTTGGTTGAAGAAAGTTGTCAAGATTGCTTGTCAACAATTGGGCTGCTAAAGGCTTTTCTTTGAAATTAGTAAGACCGCCTTCTTCCATCTGCAGTCCATCCACCCAAATATTGCCTTGGAGTTTTCCTTTTTCTTCCTCTGGCAGTTTGCCTGTATACTGGCCTCGCAAGTGTATTTTTACAGCATTGTTTGGAGCAATAAACGAAAAACTGAATCGCTTCCACTCTTTAGTTGCCTTGCAGCGTCCTATTTTTGGAAAGACAAGCCATTGGCCACTAACACAGCCAAGAGAAAGATATAGCCCTTTTTTGTCGCTTTTAATATATCCGCTTACTGTGTGTTTTTTCTTGGGAGTTACAGGAATGGCAAAAGTGCCTAGAGGTGTTGGCTTAAATCCTGACACTCGTATTTTTAGAGAGTTGTTCCCAAACATGGCAGTAGTGCTGTCAGTTGTAAAATAACGGCCAAATTCTGTTTCATTATATTTTGACATTGAATCTACATAGGCATAATATCTTAGCCCAGCTTCGAATGATGGATTTTGAATCATATTCTGACATTTCCTGTAATTTGGCACATGCAGGCGGTCAGCCTTCCAAAAATCTACCCCCTTCTGGATGTCGTCTGAGTTAGACTTCAGTGTGCAAGCTTTAACTTTTCTCAAATCAAGCAGCAAAGAGAGTTTTCTGTCAACAGGTTCAATAATGATAGAAAAGTATGGTTTGCCTGGTTTGCCGTTTTTATTCTTATTAAAGCGGTTATCGTGAATTCTCATAAAGTATTCATGTGGAAATTTTATATCAAACCCTTTTTCTGGCTTGTCAGGATTGAAAACAAAAGATTTAACCTTGCCCTTGAATATTGTTCGTTTGTTATCAAGAAGCGGCAGATTGTTGTTCGGAAACGCATATTTATTGCCGTCAAGTAAAAATGGAATTCCTGCGCAGCGATCAGCAGGCATATTGAGACAGACTTTTTGAGACTTAATATGCTTTTCTTTTCCTTTTGCCGCCGTATAAGAGAAAGAAACTTTAACAAGGCCGTCTAAAAGCAATTTTACTTTGTGCTTGTAAGAGCCTGTTGCCCCATTTTTATCAAGATTAAAATCTCTGGAATACGAAAAACTTTTATTTTTCTTGTCAAATTCGAGCTTGCTTTTGTGCTTGGTTTTGCCTTTTGCCCCAAAGCCATTTCCCGCGCTTGCCGAAGATGTTCCCCATAAAGATAAACGTCCTTGGATTTTATCGTTTATTTTCAAGTATAATATCTCTTCTTGGGGCCAATTTGTCCAAAGCAATTCCCTTTCGACCAAAGCTTTGTCGCCACAAAAAATTCCAGCTTTTTTATAGAATACTTTTTTGTGACTATCCAAAGAACAGGCATCTTTCTGCAAAATCACAGGTCTTCCAATGACAAGCTTGGCATCTGTTTCTTTGAAATCTTTATAAGGAGCTGGCGATAAAGTCAATTCAGGCATGTTTTTGTCGTTTTTTTTCATGTTGCCGCATCCGGAACATACTAAGCCACACATTGTGATAAGAATACATAATTTGGTCATGATATTTTTCTCTTTTTTATTTTTTAGGAGATTATTGATTGAGTTAGAGTTAATAGCATTTGTAAGCCCAGATTTCAGAATACCAACTGTCAGGGATTTTATTGAATTTAAAAGGATTAACATGGCAGTCCAAATAGAAGAAGTTGATCATCGTGGCATGTAGGCGATGTGGATAATTTGTTGCAAACGGAGCAAAGTCCGTTGGTCTAACGTAGGTGGAAATAGAATCAGTGGCATATGCTGTTTCTGATGGTTTTTTTGTATAAGCCATTTTATTATGAGTTAACATGTCTCCATCGTAATAAATAGAATTTATTCCATAGCTTGGCATTGATGGCGGCCATGCATAATCTTTGCTTTTCCAATTCGGACATTTAAGGAATGTATCTTCCCAGGCATAGCTATCGGAAAAATCTTTGCCGGAAGCTATGTAGTCCCATAGTTGCTCTGCATAAACATGCCCTCCAGAGACAGCGGTCTTGGCTGTGGGCAAATATGAATTATAATCATCTGAATATTGAATAATGCAATAACCAAGCTGTTTTAGATTCCCAAGACATGCAATCCCTTTGCTTTTTTCCCGTGCACTTTTCAACGCAGGCAGAAGCATGGACGCCAAAATTGAAATTATAGAAATTACTACGAGCAATTCAATGAGTGTAAAGCCTCTTCTGGAAAAAAGATGAATTTGAGATTTCTCTTTAATCATAAAAAACTTAGCCTTTTTTATTTAACCTAAAATAGTCTTAAAGCTCAAGAAGCGCTAGCATTTTTCAATTTATTCTAGTGGTTGCTTATTCTACTTCATCAAAGACGCGAACATAATCGATAATAAAATAATCTGGCAGGATCGCTCTTTTCAATTCCTCGGAAGGGGTATCTCCCTTGCGATACCCCATGCATTCAGTAGATATAAGAATAAACTGTTCACGGTCTGAAACAGGCCCGCTCACACGCCAGGATTCTTTTCCATCGATATAATAGACGTAGCCATCCTTGCTCCAATCCAGTCCGTACACATGAAATCCGTCAGGCGTATCTTCAAGTTTCCGGGGACCGGACTTGGCCGTCTGGTGGTCTGAGCCATAGCCATTCCAATGATTATTGTGTGAAACAATCCCGTCTCGAGTGAAGTTTTCCATAATGTCTACTTCTACTCCTGACTCTACCGGGTCGAGAGTTGCTCCAATAATCGGAGACTGTAGCCAAAACGCCGCCCACCAACCTTCCTGCGTGGGAAGCTTGCAGCGGATTTCATAATAGCCATATTTATGCATGAACTTTGGAGGCTCAATTTTAGCTATCGGCCATTTGAGCTTATTTCCATCAAAAGGCTCTCCAGGGCGGTCCATATAATTGCTGCCCGTTTGCAAATGTGGAGAATAAAAATTGCCATCCTTTTCATATAATTTCAGCATGAGATTACTTTCCCCATCAAGCTCGGCGCCATCTGGAGAAAAAGTATTATGTCTTTGCTGCATCAAATGCAAACGAAAATCCCATTTTGAAGAATCAAGAACATCTCCGTCAAACTCATCATTCCACACTAATTCCCATTTTTTATCAGATGGCAACAAACTTTCAACATGGCTTATATTTTGCATTTTTTCACTCCTATAATGTTTTATGACTGAATTGAGTCAAAATCGTAATGATGGTAATAATTTTATACTGCCAAACCTTTGTTTTCCTTGATTTTTTCAGAGAAAAATGTAAATTATCTCAGGTTTAGAAAATAAGGTGTAATTTATGCAGTTAGAAAAATATTGCTCACAGATCAGTAATGAGACAGGGGCTGTAATTAATATAGATACTTCAAGGCATCCAGCTTTTTCTTTTGTGGAAACGTTGAAGCTTTCTCCAGACTTTCGCGTTCATCATGGAGCTTTTTGTGTTTGGGCTAGAGGAAACAACGGATTTAAAATCTGTAGCCAGAACAAAAAACGCAGTCTTGAAATTGCATCCAGAGGACGAAGTTTTTGTGGAACTTGCCCTTGGGGAATTTGGGAATTGGCTGTTCCTGTAAAAACAACTAAAAGATTTTCGATAGTTGTTTATTTTGGATACTTCCTGTTGCCGAATTTAATGCCTAAGCTTTTAAATGGGAAAACATATTCAGGCCCACTGCCGTCAGTTATAACTCCCGAAAAAAAAGCTTTATTGAGACATTACGGCAATTTTATCGCAGAATTTATAAGGCTTGAGTTAGCTGTTTTTGCCGAAGACAAGAAATACAAAACTAAGCATCAATCTGAAGAATATTACTGCATGCACTGTGAAAATTTTATAGCTGAACGATACGCCGAAAACATATCGCTGAGCCAATTGGCTGAGGATCTGAATCTGAATCCGAACTATCTTGGCGGCTTGCTTCTGAAAAAAAATGGAAAAACATTCAGGCAATTGCTGACAGAAAAACGCCTTTATGTTGCATCGCTCCTCTTGGCTATGAATACTGAATTCAATGTGTCCCAAATAGCCGATATGTGTGGTTTTTGCGACAGCAACTATTTTTGCAAAGTTTTTTCAGCAAAATTTGCCATCTCTCCGCGTCGATTTCGCTTGCGTCACTATTCAGGCGACAGGAGAAGCGCCCCTTAACTTATTTTCAGACAAATAGTGGAGGCATCTAATACTATTTTGCGTTTAAAAGAATATAATGCCTCCCCATTTGTCAAAGGGGCCCTCATTGCTACTTAGTGGCAGCGTAGGAGGTTGCCCAAAAAGTTGGCTACTCCAAGGGCCATTTATGTTGTTTAGTTAAAAAGGAACGTGGAATTTCTCTAAAATCCTTCATAGACAAGGAGCGTTTTTAAATAGCCAAAAATCTCCTTGCCTACTCGGGGCTGAATATAGGTGAAACCGCCGACAGGCTGGAGTTCAACGATGTCTTTCATTTTTTAAACTTTTTCAAACGGATGAGCGGGAAGTGGCCTGGGGCGTTCCTTAAAAGAATTAGGTAACTGCGCAATGCCTGCTTTTCAGCGCAGCAAAGTATTGGCGGGAAATATTTCTTAGATGCTTGATATTTAGTAAACATACAGTATAATGTTTAGTAAACTTATCAAAAAGGTTAAAGGATGAGCATAACACTACAGGAAATAGCCAATAAGGCACATTGCTCCAAAACGACAGTTTCTTTGGTTTTAAATGGAAGAAAGAGCCATAATATATCAGAAGAACTTTGTTCCAAAATTAATTTTATAGCTCAGAGTAATAACTACAAAAAGAAAACTAATTCGACTGGAATTGTTGCTCTAGTTCTACCTGGAAGCATGAAGCTCGACTTGAGTCCTTACTATTCTGGAGCTTTAAAAGGAGTCTCTAGTTCTCTTAATAAGAGAGGATATGTCTCAACGTCAATTTATCATGATGCCTCAGAAAAGGATGATTGGTACTTAGAAAATCCCGCGTTGAAAGAATCTATAGGGATAATTCTTTGCGAGCCGCCTTCTCTGTGTTTTCTTGAGTTTATAGAAGCAAAGAATATCCCTGTGGTCACTTTAAACTTCAAACTGTCTGGTTATCCATCTATAGGCTCTGATATATTTCAATGCACAATGGACGCTATGGCATATCTCAAAAATAAGGGAGCAAGTAATATAGGCTTCATAGGAAGCAGTGAACACCCTGCCTATATTCAACGTTATCAGTTTTTCCTGTCTGGAGCCTTTTATAATGAGCTCAAATTTGACAAGAAAAATTTAATAGAAGCATCTGTGGATACTCATGAATGTTACAAAATTGTTAAAGATTTCTTGGACAAGTCCAAGCAGAATTTGCCCGATGTTTTTGTGTGTTCCAGTGAAGGAGTTGCGGGAAGCGCAATGAAAGCGATTCAAGATTCTAGAATTTCTATTCCTCAAGACATAGGGCTGCTTTCCTTTGGATATGGCAACTATTCCTTCCCCTTTGTTCCTTCGTTAAGCTTAATTAAGGTTATGAATGAAAACGAAGGTCGACTATTGGGCAAAGTTATTGCGGATCGCATTGAGTACAAAGATGATCTTTTGGATTGGAACTGCAAGACTCCAGGACAATTTGTCATTGGCGAATCATGCTAACATATTTTCATGTTAAATGCATATAAGGATATTTGAAGTTATGAAAACTCTTAGTTTATCTATAATTGCGTCTTTTGTTTTTATTTCCTCGGCTTGCGGTGGAAATATCATATGGCAGTTAGGGAAAAAGAATGAGAACTCAAAAGACTTTTGGCATTACAAGCCCAAAGAATTTGGTTTTAATTTAAACTTAAACAAGGATGGCCGCTTTAATAAAGACAAAAGAATTTTCACCTACAGAGTAAAAGAAAAAGGGGTTGTTGAAACGCCTCGGATGCCATCTGGAATTTCAAGTTCTTCATGCAATAAGTTTAGTCCAACTATTGCAAACTGTCTTGTTGTTGAGTGGGAATCTGCAAACAAAGAAAACGTTGTCCTCAAGGTATATTTGTCGCGGTTTCCTGCTAAGCTAAATAGCGAAAACAAACGAATGAGGGTGTCGTTGCCGAATGGAAATGTTGCCTATAAAAAAATAAAGAATGGCGAAATAGCCATCCCGCTTGAAACACAAAAGGGGTTGAATAAGATTTCCTTTGATTTGTTGCCAAGCCGCAAATACAATTATCTTCATTTCGATTGCATTCAACTGGAAAAAACAAATAACAAAGCGTTTCCCTTGGCTCCTATTATTGAATTTAAGTGCGAGCAATTTGGAAATTTTTTCCCATCAAGCCTGAGTGAGAAAAGTTTTGAGATTTCATTTTTAAACTTGCCTTCAAACAATGAATTGTGCTTGAATTGGGATATTTCTGATTTCTTTGGCAAAACAATAAAAAGTGGCAGAATCTCCTCCTTGGAGAAGAGGCATAAATTTAATATTGAAGGCTGCGCAAATGGCTACTATGAATTGAACCTACAATTATTAGACAAGGTCAGCAAGTCTGTTAAGCTTGACAGCGGGAAGGAAAAGCTGACAATTTCATTTTGCATTGCCGATGAGGCTCCAGTATGCAAAAAATATAACTCGGCCTTTGGAGGGCATTTCCCAAGACATTTGGGGTATCAGGCAATATTGCATGATATAGACATAGATTTAAAGCTTATTAAATTGGCTAGGGCTTCAGGGGCTAAATGGAATAGAGTTTTTATTTCATGGTACGGGCTTTGTCCTGAACGCGGAAAATACAAATGGGATTATTATGACAGGATATTTGAAGAGTCGGCCAAGCAGGGGATATGCTCCCTGGGCGTCATTTTTCCTTTCACTCCTGATTGGGCTTGTGAATCGGCAGAAATGAAAGCGGGGCGTTATGGAATGCCTTTGAAAAGATGGGCCAAGCCAAATCTAAAAGACTACTATGAGTATGTATATACGCTGGTAAAACGGTACAAAAATAAAATTTATTATTGGGAGGTGTGCAATGAGCCTTCCTCATGGCCTATGTCATGTTATTTTTATGGAAGCTCCCAAGATTATTTTGACATGTTGAAAACTGCGTGGAAGGCGGCTAAAGCGGCCAACCCTGAATGTAAGATTCTTTTGGGCGGCCTTGTGTTAAAGCAGGTGCAAAATTTCTTTCCGGAGATTCTACGTTTGGGCGCGGCAAAGTATTTTGACATTCTTTCCGTCCATTACACGACGCCGTCGCAAATTGAGATTTTTAAATTGATGATGCGAAATAGTGGAGCAAGCAAGCCTATTATTGATTCCGAAAACAGCACACCTGTTCAGCGCAAATTATTGCATGAAGAAAAAGAGATTGCTTTGCTGGACGCAAGGCGGCTTGCCATTGACACTGTTAAAATGTATGTTTCGCTTCTAGGGGCAAATGTCCAAAAGATTTTCCATTTTACTTTTATGGATTTGTTAAATCCTGATTACTCAGTCTCACCTTCTTTCGCGGCATACAGGACTATGACTGAAATGCTGGAAAATAAAGTTTGCAAAGGAAAAAGGATTCTTGGCGTTTCCAGTGAAATGTACTCATTTGTGGATAAAGAGACCAATGAGGCAATCATCGTTTTATGGAACTCAAAAGGGATTTCCGAGAATGTTGAATTGCCGTTGGGAAACGCAACAGGAGAGCCCGCGCTTATTGACGTCTCAGGCGCAATGCGCAGATTGACACCTGAAAACGGGAAAATCAATTTTGCAGTTTCGGATGCTCCTGTTTATATAAAAGGTTTGCCAACTGCGGCAATGTCGTTTTTTACTGAAAGCTCTGTGACTCCAAGGATTCTTTTAGCCTCTTCCGGGGATAATTCAGTCGAGTTTGAAGTAAAGGTTAAGAACACATTCAATGAACCAATAAAAGGCAGTTGGACCGTGACTGCGCCGACTGGCTGGGAAACAAATTTCCGGAAAGCTAACATTGCTTTGTCCAGCCATGAAGAGTTTAGGCAGAAAATAGAATTTCGCTTGCCAGCGAACTTGCCCACCGGTGTGAGTCATATTGACGTCAAATTCTCCACTGAACATGACAAGCTTAATTTTCATGAAAGGTTGCTTGTTTATTCATTGTCAGTTCCGTCTGGGAAAAACCTTTTGGACAATTGTGGCTTTGAACAGTCCAGCAAAAATCAGCCTATATTGTGGAAATCTTCCGGAACTAAACAAGTTCCTTGCCTTTCTGTAAAAGATAATTTTCAAGGCTCCAAAAGTCTCTTGTTTGAGCACAAAGAGCAAGACAATTTGCAGTGGAGCATATATGAGCGGGCAATAGATGTTTTGCCAGGCGGGATTTATGTTTTTAAATTTCATGCCAAAGGTGACCCCGGCTCGGGAATTCATTTGCGAGTTATTGACTTGAGAGTACCGAGTTCTTGAGTCAGAACATCAGGGCGCAAGGACGCGCGGCA
>CAZYVR010000149.1:0-13143 GCA_964651145.1 uncultured Victivallales bacterium
AGTAGCACGAGAACACTACGGATACCGCCAGCACGCAGAAACCGACAAAACGCGGCGATATGGCTATGGTTATGATCACGAATATCAGACTGGCGGCGACCGCATAGTAGATTTCGAGTCCGAAAGAGTAGAACGAAAGCGGCACCACAAAGACATTTGCCATTATTATCGCAAGGGCAAACATGTATTTCAAACTTTTGTTGAAAATGATAATATTGATCAGCCCGACTATAAGAAGTATGGATACGGCTAGAATGTAAAGCAGCAGGGAGTCGCGGCCTGAATTGTTTAATTGAGCGCGCATAACAAAGCCGCAACTGGCAAAGAAGAACAGAAGCTGATTTGCCCAGTTGGCATTTTCCCAATCAAATTTTTTCAAAAAACTTTTCATATAATGTCAGGAGTCAAATCCCTATTTTATTTGCCGCATGCTGTCCGCAAAAGCGTTATGTTAATTTTTTGTCAATCACACACAAGTTGCGGAGATTAAGCGCAACAAGCATGCCAACTTATACACAAAAGCCTCTTTCTGCCTGAAACATTCAAGTTTGACTGGAATGCTCTTTTAATATGTTGTTTCTTGCAAAAAGTTCTTTTTGTATTTTTTCAAGCATCTTCATTTTTCGTTTTTCCAACTTGCATGAGTTATTTTCTTCAAGAAGGCCCCGCTCAACGGTTTCAACAAAGGTTATCAGTTGATGCGAATCAAGCGGCTCTGGATTCGCGCCCCATTCCTTGATGAATTTTTGCTCCGGCATCTCCTCGTCGCTTTTTTGAGCAATGCAGATAGGCCGGGCATGCGTTTTGAATTGATATCCCTTCAAGGCCACAATGAGTTTTTCGTAATCATGCTCCTCTGGAAACAGGCGCATGAATTTATATTCCATTGTTTCGGCCGCTTCGCTTTCGTCCTGGTCTGGTTTGCTGAAATGATATTTCCTGTCGGAAAACCGCAGGGATTGCTTGAAATTTGTGCTTAATTCATCGTTGTAGACTCGCCATTCTCTGAGTTTTCCTTTTGAATCCAGCCTAAAGTCGCCTCCAAGCATAAGCAGGCATGCCAGATCTCCCTCTTTGTGCGGTTGGTCGGTCACGTGGGAATGTGAACCGCTCAGCTCCATTGATAAGTGCAGGCTGTGCGGGGGGATGTCCAGAAATTTGACGGCTTCGTTTATAACCTTGGACAAGGCCCATGGGCAGTCAAAGAGCGGGCGTGAAAGATCTCCGACTATCTGGTATCTGCCAAGAGCGTACTCAAAAAAACCGCGATGTCTTTTTTGGCCAGCAGTAATATTTCTGTGCGAATCAATGTGCCCGCCGAGGCGCCAGGTTCTGCGCTGCATGTCAAAATCGTCGAACCAGAAGAAACCGTCGAAAAGCTTGTCTTCACCGGGCTTTGCATAAACAACGTTTTTGCCAAGGCAACTGAATTCCAGTTCGGCTCCTATCGGAGTCGGCGTGGAATACCAGTTTTCCTCCACGTAGTCAATAATTTCCTGAATCTGAGCGTGATTGTAGATTTTGTCCACTATGCCGACAGCTATGACTGCGCTGTCGCGATAACTGCGCCCTTCCAGTATTTCGTGAAGTTTTGCCTCATCAAACAGCCTGTCTATAGCTTCTTTGTTTTTATTGTAGAAAAGGAAGCCGAGCAGAATTGCCAAGCCATGCCTGAAATATTGTTCGGAAACGCGGACTGCGTCATGAAATTCATGCCTTATAAGCTCCACAAACTGATTGAACACTATATGCTGACAGGCAAGGCGCATATAATTCCCTGCGTAAGGCAGAATCTCTTTGCTTTCCAGAAGTTTTTTCAAATTTGGCGGCCTTGCCTCTTTAAATGCCTGAATCATTATGTATTCGCAGATGTAATTGCCGTCAAAATGTGACTGAACAATGCTGTCGGCTTCCAGGCTCATAAGTTCATTAAGCACTCGCCTTGTGATGTCAGGCCTGTCTGTGGGGATGTCATCAAGTATTTCGTCTATCTTTTTTTCGATGAACATTGCATAGCGGTCTTCGAATTTCATCTGCTCGCCAAAAGTCTCGTGAAGCGCCTGAATATTTCCCACGTATGTCATGCATCGGACGCGTTCGTCGCCGATGTTGACTATTATATTTTTTCTGAAGTAAAGATTGCCTTCGTCTTCAAAGCGGTCGATGAGTTTGATCTCTTCTTCCGAAAGGTTTTTGAGCACCCTGCCGTTTGTCTTTGATCCTGTGTGGCGTATGATGAAGAAAAACGCGCCTTTGGGCGTTATTTTCATATAGTTGTTCAATCTTGCCTGCTCGTGCTCCACCTTCCGGTGCAGAAGCATTCGCACATGGTGGTCGCTCAGAAGGGTCCCATACACGAACAGATTATATTTTTTTGAGCCTTGCCCATGCTTATCTTTTGTTTTTGCTTTTACTTTTGCAGCTTGAACTGAGTTTGTTTTCATCTCATATTTCCAGCATTACGGCATATTCGTCGCAGCAGTCTTTTTTGGGGCATATAACGCAGTCGCTCCATATTTTCTGCGGGAACAGCTCTTTTTTCACGAGATAAAAGCCTGCGCGCATAAACAAGTTGGTTCTGTATGTCAAAGCAAACACTCTTGCTCCGTCCTTTTCTCGCAGTTCGCTGACGGCGGATTTAATGAGTTTAGAGCCTATTCCTTTTCCTGTAAATTCAGTGTCCACCGCGAGAGAGCGTATTTCGTGCAGTCCTTCGCCGAAATTTCTTTCGGCGGCGCAACCGGCAAACACCCCTCCCTGCTCTGCCACTATAAAGTTCGGCAGATATTTTAAAATATCTTCTGGCGAGCGCGGCAGAAGGAGCTGACCGATTGCGTATTCATTAAGCAATTCAGCTATTTTGCTCACGTCTTCTTTGGTGGCCTTGCGAATAATGACTGCGGCATCATCGTCTTGCATGCCGGGATTTAGCGATTGTTTCATTTGCTTTCTTTTATATAAGTTATGCCGCGATATTTTTCATAGCGCTGGTCGCGAATCTGTTTTGCGGGCATATTTTTATATTTCCCAAGGTTTTTCTTCAGGCTGTCTTTAAGCAAAGCCGCCGCCGCATCAAAATCAGTGTGTGCTCCGCCAAGAGGCTCTTTGATTATTTCATCCACGATTTTCAGTCCCATCAAATCTTTTGCAGTCAAGCGCAAAGCTTCTGCGGCTTTCTCTGCAAATCCGCGATTTTTCCAAAGTATTGCGGCGCAACCTTCCGGGGTTATCACCGAATAGTAGGCATTTTCCATAATCAGTATGCGGTTTCCAATTCCGATGCCGAGCGCGCCGCCGCTGCCGCCTTCGCCTATGACAACAGCTAATGTTGGCACGGACAAGCTGAACATTTCACGCAGGTTTACCGCTATGGCTTCACCTATATGGCGTTCTTCCGATGCTATTCCAGGAAATGCTCCGGGAGTGTCGATCAGACAAATTATTGGGATGCCGGATTTATCCGCAAGTTTCATAAGCCTAATAGCTTTGCGGTAGCCTTCCGGGTGCGCATATCCGAAGTTTCTGTGAATATTTTCTTTGGTGTTTCTGCCTTTTTGGGTTCCGATAAGCATGACGGGCTCTCCGTCAAGCTTGGCAAAACCGCCAATCATCGCCGGATCTTCAGCGAACCTTCTGTCTCCGTGAAACTCCATAAAGTCCGTAAATATGCGCTCCACGTAATCAAGCACGTAGGGGCGGTTCGGGTGGCGCGCAAGCTGAACCCTCTGCCATGGCGTCAGCGCGTCATATATGCTTCTTTTGGTGTCTTTTACTTTTTTGGTCAGGTTTTTTATTTCGTCAGCAACATCCATATTGCTTGATGAGCTAAGATCCTGCAATTCTTTAAGTTTCGCTTCCAGTTCGGCGATCGGTTTTTCAAATTCCAATATAAATTCTGCCATAATTGACTGTTCCCTATTATTATGGATTATTTTTCTATGATCACTTCCGTTTTGCGGGGGACTATAGAAAAGAGCTCGTTGACATCTTCATTTTTCATTCTGAGGCAACCGTTGCTTGACATTTTCCCCACGGTTTCAGGAGCCCACGTGCCGTGTATCCCGTATCCTCTGAGATTCGGATTTGTTGAGCCGATGGGCTTTAACGACATCCAACGCGTGCCAAGAACGTTTTCCTTGGAGCCGTAAGAATATTTTTTCCCTCTGGAATACCAGTCCGGCTCTTTATTTTTCTTTTCAATCATAAAAACTCCCGCTGGAGTCCGGCCCTGTCGGCCGATTCCAATAGGATAAACTTTAAACAGCTTGTCGCCGTTGTAGAGGCATAATTTAAAATGCTTTTTGCTTGTCAGGATTTTCCAGTCGCCCTTGTATATGCAAAAAGTTTGTCCGGGCAGTATTTTGAAGTCCATGGGCTTCATGTTGTTGCTTTTCTGGATTGCTTCGATTGTGGTGTTGAATTTTTTGGATATTTTATCCAGAGAATCTCCGCTTATTACAGTATAGAGAACTTTCTCTTGAGTTGGAATGTCCGTTGTAAAAAGAATGATATTGGTTTTAGACAATATGTTGGCTGCTTGATTCCATGCCGTCGAAAATTTCTCCTGATTCATTTTAATCGCTTCATGAGCCAGCTTTTTTGCGTCTTTGTAATTTTCCTTGTCAAACGCCTCCTGAGCCTGAGCCAATATTTTCTTTGCTTTTGCCGGTATTATTGCGGCTCTATGGCTTTGCGCATTGGATTTGCTCTTTGCAATTGGCGCTTTCCCCGACTGCTTGATTTCTTTGGCCGACGCTTTCTCCGGCTTGCCTTTCCTGTTCACAATGAACAAAATCACCGATGCGGCTGCAACTATCAACAGAACAAAAAAGATCAACTTTCCTTTTCCGCCTTTTCTGCCTCTTTTAACGCCGGGGTTGCCTGTCACTCCATATTGAATCATAATATTTACAAAGTCCTTTGTTTTGACGATTCATCCACATTCTTCTGGAATATACATTAATAAATTATTTTTGCCACTATCGCCAGCCTAAGAATTGACAATTTAAGGATTAATTCACACTGGCTAAAGGTGGCATTAAAAGTCCCGGGAGCTGGCGCTGCAACGAAATGCAGCTTGCTGTCGCTTCGCATCCCAACAAGCTGCGACTTTCACTGCGCCATGCGTGCTGGCGCACAATATTTTGTGCGCCAACAGCTTTCGGCTTTGCCTACCAGCTATTCAGCCGCTGGATGGCGTCCGGACATAGTCCGGTTTTTATTCCGACTCTGTCGGCTTTTTTATTTTTCTGGACTTTTAGCGGTTACGTCTAATTACGGAAGCAAGTAAACTGTTTAGGCAAAAGAGCCCACTAAATTGCTTAAGTTGAATCCTATATTGCAATATTGCCCATTCAGCGCTAAAATAATTAAGATTGAAAACTTGAAAGATTAGGAACAAAACATGCCTTTCCTGCAATACCAAGACGGCCTCAAGTATAGATATTTCGAGCTCCCAAACGGCAAAATGCTTATCTTCGGACGTGAAAACCATTGTGATTTTCAACTTATAATGGACCCTCTTATAAGCCGCGAACATTTCGGCGTTGGAACAGATGAAAATAACAACATGACTATTATCGATCTCGGAGCAACCAATGGCACATTTATCAATGACAAGCGCATGGAAAGCAACGAAATAATCATATTAAATGACGAGGACCGAATCAGAGCGGGAAGCCAGCATTTTGTCTACTATCTGCAAATTCCTTCGCACAAGACTCAGGATCTCATGAATGAAGTTGCCGGTTCCGTTGACAGCGGCAAAGGATTCAGCACAATGATGTCAGAAATTATCGGGAAAGGCAATTTAAGCTAAAAAAATTGCTTATTGAGCCAAAATAAATCTGATGGAATCCAAACGTTTTTTGGAGTTGTCAATATATCCGCAAAGTTGCTCCATGCTCTCGGCGCGCGCCCTTATGTCGTCTTCTTTTATGTTCGGATTGATTTTGCTCAAACTCAACAATCGCTTAATCTCAGCATTAAAGCTTCGCATCATTGCTTCCCGGCTCGATTTAATAATCTCGGAGGACTTGCGCTCTGCAATTGCGCGGCACTCATCCAGCATTTTCGGCAATAATTGAGCGATTATCTCAGAGTTGCTCTCGAGCAAATGTTTTTTGCCAGGCCTTAAAAGCAGCCTCAATTTTTCCGGCGCATACTCGTTGCTTAAGTCTTTCAAGTGATGATCTGTCAAAATCCTTATCGGAACGGGAGACAAAAAGCGATCAACGTGCAAAGCGCCTGGAGCCTGGCACTCCAGCACAAAAACAGCCTCAAGCAAGATTCGTGGCGAATCTGAGTCCATGAGAGCAAAAGAGCTGTTGCCGAATTCTGAGCTGACTATCGCATCCATAATGCCCATGACAAGGGGGTGGTCCCAGGATAAAAAGCTGATATCCTCGCGTTCCAAAGCCTTGGAGCGGCTGCATGTCACTGTCGAGTCTTCCTCTGGCAGCCATGGCAAAGCCTGAAGGCAATTCACTGGCGACAACAGGTAAGAGCGCCGGGACATTGCCTCGACATTAATGCCAAACTGCTCGAAGGCCTTCAAAATATACTCTTCCAGTCCGTGGTCATGATCAAAGCGCTTGATGGCGTCAACTATTTCATTTGCTTTTTCAGGGTTGAATGAATTTAATTCAAGCAAATGATCCCTTCCCTTTTCAAGCTTTTCAACAAGCTCTTCGCGCAGCTTGCGTGTTTTAAAAATCAACGCATCGACTTCCGCTTCGTTGCGCGGGACCGTCGCCAAATGTTGTATTTGCTTCGCAAACGGACGCAAAAACTCATGGCCACCCGGCAAGTGCTTTTCGATGGCGTTCAAGCCTTCGTTATACCAGCGCGCCATAAGTTCCTGAGGGCTTCCTTCTATATATGGCAAATAAATATAAATGCTTTCTTTCTGCCCTATCCGAGCCAGCCTGCCGATCCGCTGTTCGAGCAATTCCGGATTTGTCGGCAAATCATAAAGGACCAGATGCCGCGAGAATTGAAAATTCCTGCCTTCGCTTCCAATTTCTGAACATATAAGGATCCGCGCTCCGTCTTTTTGGGAAAACCAGGCGGCTTCTCTGTCCCGGTTCATAATGGTCATGTCTTCATGAAAAAGGGCGACTTCTATCTTTTCCTTTGCCTGCAAAGCGCGCTTTATTTCCGATGCCTTTTCTTTTGAGCGACAGATCAAAAGGACTTTCTCGTCTTTCAGTTTTACGAGCAACTCAAGCAGCCATGTGATTCTGGGATCGGAACTGTAGTCATACTTAAGATCATCGTCCTTGCGCTCCCTTCCCGCTTCAAACTCACATTTCAAGCTTTCAAGAAAAGAAGAAGCGCAGCTTTTGCGCTGCGGTATTTTCACAAGGGTTGCGATTCGCTCTGGAAAGCCCTTTGCCACATGCCGCGTGTTTCGATATATCGCGCGCCCTGTTCCATATTGATCAAGCAGCCTCTTAAGCGCGTCGTCGTTGTCCGCCCCTGACGATATTCCTGAAACAACAGCCTGCTCTTTTTTAGTCAGCTGTTTTTTAGCTATGAGTTTGTCTGCAATTTTTGCGGCATTGCTATAATGCTTTTGTTCTTCCATAAAAGCGTCAAAGTCATAATAGCGAGTCGGGTCAAGAAGCCTTAGCCGGGCAAAGTGCCCCTCCACTCCCAATTGTTCAGGAGTGCCCGACAGCAGTATAACTTTATCAACAGCCTCGGCAAGAAGCTTCACCAAATTGTAATGAACGCTTCCCCCTGATTTCCGCGTCCACTCCAAGTGATGCGCCTCGTCCACAATCATCATATCCCAGTCTGAATCCAAAACCTTTTGCGCGTAGCTGGGATTGGCCGCCAGAAAGTCTATCCCGCAAATAAGCAGAGCTGAATCTTCTTCAAAATCATCTTTCCGCTCTTCGTCGAGAATGCTGAAAGCCAAATTAAAACGCCGATATAACTCAATAAACCATTGATGGATCAAAGAATCGGGAAGCAAAATCAAAACATTGCATATTTGCCCGGTCACAAGCAATCTATGCATCACAAGACAAGCCTCAATGGTCTTGCCCAGGCCCACTTCATCCGCAAGCAAAGCCCTGACGCATGGAGCCGAAATAATCTCATTTGCAACATAAAGCTGGTGGGGAATAAGCTCCATTCTAGCTCCGTGCAATCCCCTTGCGCCAGACTGGCGGACTTTCTGCTGGAGCCGCAAAGTTTCATAGCGCAAATCAAACTTCTCGAGCGGGTCTATGTCAATATTTTTCATTCTGGCAAGCGCGTCGCTAAAATCGACCACCGCATCCAGAGCTGTTTCCGGGATTTCTTTATTCCCGTCGAAATAGTATAAAAGACCAGCGTCTTCGCGAACGCTTTTGACGGCAAAGCTTTCCTTGTTTTCACACACGACAGTGTCCCCAACTGAAAATCTGACCCTTTTCAGAGGCGCATTTTGAAGCGAGTATATTCTTGTCTCTTCAGGTCCCGAAAAAAAGACGGACAGCCTTTTAAATTCAAGCGCGACGACTCTGCAAACGCCAAGCTCCGGCTCGGTTTCGCTTATCCAAATTTGTCCTATTACATATGCATTCATGGCAGTACCATAAATTGCAAATCTAAATAATCAACCCGACAAGAGAATTTCCGGCATCTGAACAGCGTCTCATCGGCAAGGCAGCCAAAGAAGGCGAAAGTTAGCTACTTTTTTCGGAATTAAACCAATGTTGTGTTTTCAGGCAAATCTTCACCAGCATCAACATTACCGGCACTTCTATCAGAACACCGACAACCGTTGCCAGAGCCGCGCCAGAGGAAAGCCCAAACAGCATAGTCGCAGTCGCTATAGCCACTTCAAAATGATTAGAAGCTCCGATCATCGCAACCGGAGCCGCATCTTCATATTTAAGCTTCAACAACTTTGCGCAGCAATAGCCCAGAGCGAAGATCAGCACAGTCTGCAGGAACAAGGGGATGGCGATCCAGACAATGGTCAGCGGGTTGGAAATAATCGTTTTGCCCTTAAAACTGAACAGCAACACCAGTGTGGTCAATAGCGCAATAATTGTAACCGGGGTCAACACATGAAGAAATTTGGCTTCAAACCATTCCTTGCCCTTTGCCGCAATTATCCATTTTCTGGAAAAATATCCCGCAAGCAGTGGGAACGCCACATAAATGACAACCGACAGCAGCAATGCCTGCCACGGAACCGGAAGACGTCCCACGCCCAGCAAAAAACCGCCTAGAACACCATACAACACCAGCATTGAAAGCGAATTAATCGCCACCATGACCAGCGTCAAGCCATCGTTGCCGCGAGCCAGATATCCCCAAACCAGCACCATCGCGGTGCAAGGCGCAATTCCCAACAGGATGCAGCCGGCAAAATAACTGCGCCAGAGAGGAATCTGCAACATCTTGATCCCTTCGCTCATAACCACAGTCCCCGCGCCATGATGCGCCCCGACTGGCAAATCAAGCCCGAATGGCATCTTCACAAGGTCCACCGCCTCTGCCCCAATCAGTCCGCGAAAGAGAAATCCTAAAAAGAAGAGCGAAATGGCATACATGGTAAAAGGCTTGACACACCAGTTGACAAATAATGTCAGCCAGACCGGCTTACCGCTTTTTCCTGCCTTGACCACTGTGGCAAAGTCTATTTTAACCATGATTGGATACATCATAAAGAACAGGCAGATTGCAATGGGAATGGAGACAACAGGCGCGCCATTGACAAAGATGGCTATGCCGTCCAGCTTCATGGCCAGTCCGGGGGCTATTTCTCCCAATAAAATCCCGCCGATGATGCAAAGCACGACCCAGATGGAAAGGTAACGCTCAAAGATATTGGTCATTTTCCGTTCGTTGGCGGAAGCGTTTAAATTAGACATGATCTTCTCCCTTATGCTAAAGCTATCTCCTGCCGAAGCGCTTTTCCAATTCTTTTACAGATATATTTATCACTGTGGGCCTGCCATGGGGACATGCAAACGGCAGATCGCATTCAGCCATTTGCCTTAAAAGAGAATTCGCTTCTTCCAAAGTCAGATGGTCATTGGCCTTTACTGCGGCCTTGCAGGCAGCCATTGCCACGGCGTTCAAGTCTACCGATCTTGACACTTCGCCCTTCTCTGTCAGCTCGGAAAGCAAATCAGAAATCATGCCGCCCACATTGTCCTGCCCCAAAGAGACTGGAATAGCGTTGACAATGACCGTGTCCCGCCCAAAAGCTTCTATTTCAAAACCGGTTTCCTCAAACAGATTTCCGTATTTCTCAATAAACATGACTTCTGAGCGCGAAAATTCCAAAGTAATCGGAAGCAAAAGTTTTTGAGAGATAGCGTCGCCCCCTGCCCCTTTTAAGATTCTCTCGTACAAAACCCTTTCATGCGCAGCATGCTGGTCAATGACGACAAGCCCTGACTCAGCAGTGGCCAGAATATATGTGTCATCAAGAAAGCCTATAACCTTAAGCACTCCGCCTCCAGAAAATTCAGCGGGAGACCGTGCCTCTTCCGCTATTTGAACATAGCTGGAGCTTTGTTGCGGCACGGGCGACGGCTCATGCTCTTTGGCGGAAGTAGCGTCAGAATGGCTGACAGATTGAGCAAAGGCGCCCTCATCAGGGATGCCCGCTGAGTATGCAGCCTCGTCCTCGCTTTTTCGCGGCAACACAAAAGCGGGATGCTCCTCCCTCGGTTGATAAGCCACGCTTGCGCCGTCAAGAAGCGACCTCAGCGGCATGCGCGCGCCCATTGCGACAGAAGGGCCGGTGGCAGTTCTCAAGGCTATTCTTATGGCCTCGGCCACTGCTGAAGTTATCAATCCCTCATTTCTGAAACGCACCTCTCTTTTTGCCGGATGCACGTTCACATCAACCAAAAGAGGATCCATTGAAAGAAACAGGATAACAGGCGGAAAACGTCCTTTTTCGATAAGGCTGCCATAGCCTTCTTTGATGCCTTTATAAACAGGAAACGCCTCCACCGGGCGTCCATTGATGAAAACCCTCTGCTCCCTTCGCGTATTTCTAGTAAATCCATGTCGCGCGATGAATCCTGAGACTTTGACGCCATGCTCGCTGTACTTGACCGGCATAAGGCCTTCAGCCATTTCTTTTCCGAAAAATGTCTTTATTCTGGCTTTCAGGTCGCTGTGAGCTGGAGAATTAAACACTCCCCGGCCATCCATAATAAGCTCGACCCCCACGTTCGGATAAGGGAGAGCCAAAAGAAAAAGCGTTTCCTGAATGTGTTTTTCTTCGGTCACTTGAGTTCTCAGAAACTTTTTCCGGGCGGGCACGTTAAAAAATAAATCCCGAACAATCATTTCCGTTCCCGGCGCGCATCCCATGGGCGAAGATTTTATAAATTTCCCCCCATGCACAATAACTTCCGAGCCCTCCATCGCTTCGTGCTGACGGGTTCTCAGAGAAAATCGAGAAACAGAAGCAATGCTTGGAACAGCCTCGCCCCTGAAACCGAAAGTGAGAATGCTGTTGATGTCGGCTTCATTGAATATTTTGCTTGTGGCATGGGGCTCCAGGCAAAGAAGGGCGTCGTCGCCATCCATTCCGTAGCCATTGTCAGTGACGACAATCAATTTGCTTCCGCCCTTTTCGATGTTGACCGAAATTTTCTCCGCGCCGGCATCCAATGCGTTTTCGACCAATTCTTTGACAACTGAAGCGGGCCTTTCAATCACTTCCCCGGCTGCGATTCTGTTGCTCACATTTTCCGACAATACTTTTATCTTGCTCATAGTTTGCCTTGGGGCCCGAAATCTTTTAAATTTGCTTCCGGCTTCATCTTTTTGCTTTTCTTTCCGGCGTCTTTCAATATGGCTTTAAATTCTGGATCGGAGCGTATATTGTCAAGAGTGGGATCATTAATCAACGGCAATATTCTTTCGCCGATCTTTTCATATGCTTTCTGAAAATATTCGATAGAAGATTTTTTCTGTCCTGTAACGGAATACATTCCGGAAAGATTAAGGTAAACAGTTGCCGATCCCGGCTCTATCTCCAATGCCTTCTCGGCGTGCTTAATCGCCTCTTTGAACTTGTGTTGCTTTGCGAGCGCCGAACCCAGATTATTATATGCCACAGAGCTTTGCGAGTTAAGCTCCAATTGCCTTCTGAATATAAGTTCAGCTTCCTTGTATCTTTGCGATCGGTAAAAAATATCGCCCAACATAGAAAGGCCCTCAAAATTGTAAGGGTCAAAGACAAGCAATGTCCGCAAGCGCTCTTCCGCTGTTTTCTCATCGCCTTTGACCAAGGAAGACCTTACCTGAGCGAAAAGATTCTTTGAATTTGGATAATATAAAGGCTTTGGCCCCGTGTTTTTTGCGGGAATCAGCTTTCGGGGTCTTTGCTTCCTTGCTCTGGCAAAAGGGCTTAATTTCATGTCAGGCATGAGCTCGTTCTGGTCATACTCCACAAACGCCTCGGTATTCAGCAGAGAAGAATTGGTGATTACTATAGTAGCTAAAATAATCAACGCTAAAAAAACTATAAGTGGAGCAAGAGATTTATTCATTTGCCTGAAAATCCTCCTTGGCGCTTATTTGCGCATGCCAACAGCGGCAATGGCGTCCTTCCGCGCCCCCCTTCCATTCCGGAACTTTGTCCCGACATAAATTGCGCTTGTCCTCCGACAATGATTCGCATAGCGCGCAACGCCCGAAAAATCTGCATCCGACAGGGAAGTCGCCCGGCGAAGGCACGGACCCTGGAATGGTGATCAACTGCTCAGAAGGGCGCCCAAGCTTTGGAACAGCAGAAAGCAAAGCCTTCGTGTAAGGATGACGCGGCGAGTTCAATATGTCCCCCACTCGCCCTTCCTCCACGGTATTGCCGGCATACATGACAATAACTCTGTCGGCAAGCTCCGCTACTATCCCGAGATTGTGAGTGACAAGGATAACGGCCATGCCCGTTTCATTTCCGATTTTTTTGAGCAGATCAAGAATCTGTGCTTGAATAGTGACATCCAATGCGGTTGTGGGCTCGTCCGCTATAAGCAGTTCGGGCTCGCTAGCCAAAGCCATGGCTATCATGACGCGCTGCTGCATTCCACCGCTCATCTCATGTGGATAATTATTTATTCTGCTTTCCGGAGCCGGAATTCCAACCTGCTTAAGAAGAGAAATCACTTC
>CAZYVR010000150.1:0-13131 GCA_964651145.1 uncultured Victivallales bacterium
CGCGCGTCCTTGCGCCCTGATGTTCTGACTCAAGAACTCGGTACTCTCAAGTTAAGTAATAATCCACCATATTGAAAAACTTGTCAAGTATTTCAGTGTGGTAAGTGTATGCTCTTTCATGTGTGTTTTTAAGAAGGTAGTGCCCATAGGTCAATCCGTTTGTGATGTTTGATTTTAACATTGTGTTGTTCCTTGTTTTCTTTTTTGTTAGTCATTATATGTGGATAGCTTTAGTAACTTTACTGTTGAATTAAACAACTTATAATTAAGAGCTTATAATTAATTCTCCTTCTATTTGTGTTATGAATTAATTCTTCATCATCATCTCTTTCTCTTTAGGGATAAAGAGATGTGAAGAATAAAAATGCTTTTGTTGGATGGATGGATCTATATGGTTCTATATGTATTACATATATACAGTGGAAAACGGCATTGTAAGAACAGCAGATATTCCCGCAACATTCCCTGCTTTTAGTCATTTTTTATAACGGAAAAACTGTCTGAGATATATTAGGCATAATAATCAATGCGCAGAAGCCTTAAACCTCTACGCTGTAACGATATTAAAATTAGACTTGTCTTATATCATGACGCTAATATAAAAAAAATAAAACATATCTCAGACAATAGGTAAGAATAATCAATTTTTGACGGCAAATAAGGGAGATCAAGTTTTTTCATGCATATATGACTCTATGGAAATGAAGGAATTTTAACTTTTAATCTATGGAGTTTAAGCAATGGAAAATAATGTTATGTGTTCGGAAGGAATTACGAAGCTGGCGAAAGCTATGCTTGAGGTGCAGAAAGTTATTAATCCTGCCTGCAAGGACAAGTTAAATAATTTTACCAATAGCAAGTATGCTACTTTGAATTCTGTTGTGGAGGCTTGTGGAGAGACTTTGATCGACGCTGGAATATGGGTGATACAATATCCGGTTCCGGTTGATGGTGGGAATGGGCATTTGTTGGGATTGGTAACAAAGCTTGTGCATGTGGAATCCGGTGAATGGCAGTCGTCGTTGCTGGTCATGCCGTTGCCTAAAAATGATCCGCAGGGTTATGGCTCGGCTCTTACTTATGCGAGGCGTTATGGCTTGTCTTCGTTGGTCGGAATTGTGACTGAAGATGACGATGCGCACAACGCTTGTGAGGGGGCGCGTATGGTTACCCACGAGGGCCAAAACAAGGGCAAACTCGACACCCAAAAACACTCCCTGCGTGGAGGAAATTCATCTAAAAGTGCGAACAATACAAATTCGTCAGAAAACTCTGAAATCGAAATTAATTGCGGGCGCCCGGCGGCGCTGCCTCATATTGATGGAATTTCTTATAATGAAGTTACTGCTCAGGATGGCTCATTTTATTTGACGGCAACTGGAGCGACTCGCAACAAAAGTCCTATGTTGAAAGAGGCTGGCTTTCATTGGGATGCCAGCAGAAAAACATGGTGGCGACATCTTAATCAAATGACAGCTTAAATTCGTAGAAATATTTTAAACATGACCTCTTCCTAGCCTTTGGGCTGGGAAGGGGTTTTCTGTTTTTATGAGGTAATTATGGACACGGAAATAAAATCTATGGGGTTGCTGACGCAGGTGACAAAAGGTTTGCTTTTGCATAGCAAAAAGGAAACTGAAGAGCAGCTTGGGGATCGAAGCAAATATATTGGGATGTCTGATATCGGCAAAGGCACAGAATGCATGAGAGCTGCCGTGGCAAATAAAGTCTATGGCAATATGCAGCCGAATCCTGAAGATGTTCAGAAGAGCTTCAGTGAAAAAGACTTCGGTCAAATACAAAGTGTTTTAAACAAGCAGCTTATTTTGCAGCGAGGTCATTGGCTGGAAGCTGGAATATTGGATGCTTTTAAGGCAAATAACGCTAATATTATTTCGCAATTGGAAATTGGTATTGACAATAATGGCATACCGATAAAGGCTCATTTGGATTTCGTGCTGGTCTGGGGTGGAAAACATCCCGCTGTAAGAGTTTTGGAGTTGAAGAGCACTGAAAATATTCCTAAGAATTTATACGCCTCTTATGAAACGCAGCTATATGGGCAGTTGGGGTTCTTATGCAAATTCTGGAATGAACCTTGTTTTAATAAGATGACATTTCCACAACTGGTAAAAAAGAAATTCAATATTGAACTACCGGAAAATCCGCAAAAAGTGGACATTGAAGGCTGGTGTTTGTGCCTGGCTATGAGTAAGGCTAAGGCTATTGGGCCTTACAAGGCAAATGACACGATGTTGAGGTTTTGTGAGAAGACAGCAAAAAATATATGGGTAAAGTCAGAAGAGATTCGGAAGGGCAAAATGAGCTTGGACGATGTGGAATATTGCAAGGGGTTTCATCCTCTCTGCGATTGGTGCAGTCATGCGGAAGGATGTCCAAAATTCAAGAGTGTTGAACTTAAGGACTCGGTTTATAATGACATATTGTCGGAGCTTGGTGAGTTAAAAGCTGACAAGTCAAAACTGGAAAAAGAGATAGCTGTCAATGAAGAACGGGTTAAGGACTTTTATCTAAATTGTGGGGTTAAAAATAAGTGGCTAAATACAGGTGATTATCGCTTTAAATGTTCAACCGTGAATGGACGAAAAATACTTAGTGAGGAAATGTTAGCCTCAAAACTAGCTAATTCGCATGGGACGGAAAAGGCTTCACAAGTAATTGAACAGTCTAAAAAGCAAGGCGAGGCATATCAACGTTTATACATAAGTAAAATTAACAAGGAGAAGTAAAAATGGGATACAGCAGCGAGGTGGCATTGGTTTTAAATAAGGAAAGCAATGAGAAACTTCAAAAAACATTAAAAGGAAAGTCAGCGGATGAAAAAGCTCTGTTTAATGAATGGAAGGATAGGCACGAAGTTGACTCTAAAACTGGAGCGGCTCTTTACTATTGGAGTGGGATTAAATGGTATGGAGATGAGTGCGATTGTGTGAATGATTTCTTGTCCGGCCTTGAGGCTAAAGATTATCACTTTATGAGGCTAGGAGAGAGTTATGGAGACATAGATGAGCACGGTGAATTCTATGATTGCGCGTTCAATTTTATCGCAACATCAGTAATAGAAATTTAAAGGAAACAGAATTATGAGCGAAACAATAAAAGAGCTTGAGAGCTTGAAGATAATGGACTTAGATGCGGGCAAAGTGTTCAGCGGCAAGGAATCATCACGCAAAATAAAAGGATACGACAAAGCATCATCATTTACGCCAGAAATAGACTCCAATTATATATTTCATGAGTCTAGCAGGGACGTGGTGGTGTGGTTTATGAATCAATCCGATCCCTTGTACCTTTTTGGGCCATGCGGAAGCGGGAAGTCAAGCCTTATAAAGCAGTTGGCGGCAAAGCTTAATTATCCAGTTTTTGAACTCACTGGGCATTCGCGCTTGGAGTATCCAGAGATGATTGGGCATTTGTCTGTAGAAAATGGAAATATGAAGTTTCAGTACGGGCCGTTGGCGTTGGCTATGAAGTTTGGCGGTTTGTTTCTGCTCAATGAAATCGACCTTCTAGATCCTGCCACTGCCGCTGGTTTGAACACTATTCTTGACGGAGCTCCATTGTGCATAGCGGAGAATAACGGGGAACTTGTTTTTCCTCATCCAGCATTCAGAATCGCGGCTACAGCCAACACTAACGGAGCAAGTGATGAAACAGGATTGTATCAGGGAACATTGAGGCAGAATCTGGCGTTCATGGATCGCTTCTGGCTATGTGAAATAAACTATCCTGACAAAAAATCAGAGATGAAATTACTGGAGCAGAATTATCCTGAACTCCCTGAAAACCTTCGCAGCGACATGGTGTCGTTTGCCAATGAAGTAAGAGAGCTTTTTATGGGCGCAGAGAATTCATCTTCAAATTTATCCAACAGAATTGAAGTCACATTCTCAACTCGAACCTTGCTTCGCTGGGCTGATTTGACACTGCGTTTTCAGCCGTTGTCGGATCAGGGCATTAAACCCGTGAATTACGCATTGGATAGAGCATTGGGTTACAGAGCAACGCGTGAGAGTCGGGCAGTTTTGCACGAGTTGGCTCAGAGAATATTTACTGGAAATTAAATACTGGAGACAGAATTATGGAACTTAAAACAGAAGCAAAAGTATTGAAATGCATACTCGCATTGAACCTGGACGTAAATATATGGTCTGCACAAACAAAGCTTAAACCGGAGGATTTTGTTCATTCTGAATTGCCGCCAGATAAATTGGTGTCATTAGGACATAAGCGAATGTGCGACCCAAAAGAGATAAGGATTTTTTCCACTCTAAAAGCCAGAGCTTTTAATGTGCTTGACAAAAGCGGAATCAGATTTCTTGGAGGCTGGGCTATTCCAGAAGCAAATGCCGTCGACATCACAAAGGGATTGCAGGAAATAGCTCATGAGTTCAATTTGGCTAAAGAGCAGTTTATAAAACGTTACGATGAGGCTGTTCAGTGTTGGATAAAAAGCAATCCTGGCTGGGAGAAAATTATTGCCAATTCCGTTGTGAGCGTGGATTATGTGGCTCGTAAAATTGCCTTTAATTGGCAGATTTACAAAGTCAACAATCCCACTGGCAAAAAGAAAAATGTCCTTGAAACTGGCCTTCAGCATGAAGTAGGCAAGCTTGGATGTACGCTATTTGGGGAAATCTCTAAAGCGGCTAATGAGACATGGCAAAGAAGCTATTTGGGAAAGACAAAAATCACAAGAAAAGCGCTTTCTCCATTAAAGACAATCCAGCAGAAACTTGCTGATTTGAGCTTTATTGAGCCTAGAGTTAGTCCGGTTGCGTCTCTCATTCAGACAGCATTTGACAAGGTGCCGACAAGAGGCACGATTCACGGGACAACACTTCTTATGCTTCAAGGACTTCTAAGCCTGCTTTCAAATACTGACGCATTGACTAAATACGCGCAGGAAATATTAGACGGCAGAACGCATGAAAGTGTGTTGGATTGTCTAATTCAAAAGAAGACAAAAAAGAAGGAGAAATCAAAACAAAAGGGAATCCCAGAGTTGCAAGTAACTCAGCTTGAGAGTTTGGGGTTATGGTAAATTATGAATATAAAAACGATGACTAAATGTCTTCCCATGCTTGCGGCTATTCTTGGTCGCAAGTATGGAGTTCAGGTAAAAATTGGAGGCGACAAAGCGTGCACTAATGGAAATGTTATTCATTTGCCAAGCTTGCCGCTGGAGTCGGATGATGTTGTGCACAATCTAGTAAGAAGTTATCTGGATCACGAATCTGCGCATATCAGACACACGGCATTTGATGTGTTAAATGATCCATCTGTCACTCATTTAACGAAGTGCCTCTGGAATATTTTTGAGGATTGGCGAGTTGAAAATTCTCTTGCTAAAATATATCCGGGATGCAGGGTCAACTTTGATTGGCTTATTGAACGTCATTTTGGAAAAGATGCTCCAAAAAGCAAAGATCAAGCAGCTCATATTGTGAATTATATTCTCTTCTCTGTGCGTGCTTGGGATGTTGCCGCAATAGAAAAGAACAAGGATATTTTAGGCAAGCAAGTTGAGAATAATTTTCCTAATCTGTACAAGCTTATCAACGATGCATTGGCACAGGTTAAAGTGAGTTGCCATTCGTCTTATGACTGCATGGATTACGCGAAAGAAATCGTGAAGCTGATTGAGAATGAGTCTGTAACAATGGATTCACCAGAGAATCCGGAAAAGAATGCCTCTCTAGGTGAACTAAAGAAACTGCTCAATATATCCGAAAATGAATTGCCGGATGATTTAGGCAAATGTGTTGCTAATGAGCTGGAATCCTCTGCTCCGCAACAAAATAAAGGTCTAACAGTTGCGACTGAAGCAAGTAAAATATTTCAGTCATTGGAGTCAAAAGAGCTTGAAGAGACAAGAAGGGCATCGACAGCTTTGCACGCGAGATTGCAATCCTTGTTGCAGAGTTCTATTCTAGTTAGACGCTCTCCTGGTCGATTTGGCAAACTCGACACGAACCGTCTATTTCGACTCGGCTACAGCCCCAAATTATTTCTAAGGAACGAGGAAAAACAGGGGGTCAGTACAGCTATACACGCACTGCTTGATTGCTCAACATCCATGCGTTATAAAATGGATTTTGCCTGTAAAGCATGTTACGCTATTGCTGATTCCCTGCACAAAATAAATGGGATAAATATTGCTGTCACGGCCTTTCCGTCTGACCCGATTCCAAGCAATGCGCGTGCCGGAAGTTTGCGGACAACCGTTTCGCCCCTCTTAAAACATGGACAGAATATGCATGCGAATTTCAAGATGAAACCATCCGGTAGCACTCCTATGGGCGAAGCTATTTGGAAAGTTATGCAGGACATGTATTTCCTAAAAGAGAATCGCAAAATAATTCTGATTCTGACGGATGGGAAAGCGGATTCTGTAAAGAACGCTGAAAAGGCTATTGAGATGGGAGCTGAGCTTGGATTTGAGTTCTACGGAATAGGAATTAATGATTCCAACATCATGAATATTCTGCCTAAAACAAGCCAAGTGGTCAATATTCTTGATGAGCTTGCGCCTGCGATGTTCAAGTTGTTGCAGAACGCATTGTTGCATACGAGATGATAAGAAAGGACACAATATGAACAAAGTAATTATATGCCCTGAATGCGAAAGCGATGATGTTCGACTAGAAGGAGTATGTCAAAAAGTGGGAATTGCGATCGGAGGCGGCATCGGACTTCTGGTCTGTTCCTTTGCAAAGATCAACACGAAAAAAACGGGCATAGCAGCAGGCTTTTTTACCGGAGCCGCAATCGGTCAGGGAATCGGAAAGCATCTGGATAAACGTGTGCTCTGCAAGTACAAATGTGAGCAATGCAAAACAACATTTCGGAGATAAAAACTCCACTAAACCAAGCCCTTCCGCCATTTTTCAGGCAGAGGGGCTTTTTTATTGAAAGGGAAAATTATGAGGATCATAAAAGTAAAAGCGTTTGAGTATGATGAGCTATCAGATGAGACTAAAGAAAAGGTTGTAGAGGATCAGCGTTATATTAATGTGCGTTTCAATGACTGGTATGAAACGGTAGTTGATTCATGGAAGGAATCCCTTGAGGAGTTCGGATTTTTTGACCCAAAAGTTTATTTCTCAGGGTTTTATTCGCAAGGGGATGGCGCGTGCTTCGACTGCGAATCTGTTTATATAGATAAAATATTTGACGCTGTTCATTCTGAGCTCGAAAACTTCAGCAAAGAGTTTCAGGAACAATTCAAAAATGACAAAGATGCCATTTATGAATTCATGGAAAACCATGTCTGGTTTGTCATTGAAAGTTTCAGCTCCCGGTACTGTCACGAGAACACCAGGAAGATAACCTGGAATTGTCACGGCGTGCCAGAAGAGCTTGAACATCTTGAAAAGTTCATTAATGAAATCGGCGAATGGCTGGAGGAAAAGCGCAAAACTTTCTGCCAGGAAATCTACCGTCACCTTGAAAGTGTTTATGAGCATTTGACTTCAGATGAAGCAGTGGCCTCCACGCTCAATTGTAACGAATATGAGTTCCTTGAGAACGGGCGACTCATAGATTTTTAACCAGGACAAGTCCTGGACTTCGAGAATTTCCTTGCAGAAATTCCGTAATTTTAACAAAAAGTTTGAAAACCCGCGTGATATTTCGATAAAAACTGCGTATTAAGTAATAACGCTGTTAGCAATTTCGGCGAGTATTGTTATTTTAAAATTAACAAAACCAACTGGAGGTTTACTTAACGAATAGAAAATCAGAACTTTAGACAATTGAATTTTTGACGCTATCAAGTGTCCGTTCCTATGATAAAACTGGTACTTTTAAAGAGAGGAATTGGGCAATCTTGGATTGCGTCCTATATAATAAATATAGGGCGCATTCCTCTTTTGCAGTCCTCTCTGGGTATACCAGTACCTATCATAGGTTGCAATAGTGGGAATGCCGCCCTTTTTCTATTTAAGGGCTTCATTTCTTCATTTCCAAAATCAACCAAACAAATGAAGGGAATTAAGTCATGGAAAGCAACGAAAAGAAAGTAAGTCTGTGGAATCCAAGCGCAGTCGGTAATTGGAGCATAGTTTTCACACCAATGCTGGGAGCTTGGCTCCTGTCGAAAAACTGGAAAGAACTGAACGAGCCTGACAAAGCAAAGAAGGCCTTGCTTTGGACCTACGTAGGAATTGCCCTTGTCATAATTTCTATGTTTTTGGATATTGTGATGGATATGGATTCCTCATTAAGTCTTGCGATTCCGTTTTTGATAATCTGGTATTTCGTTGAATGCCGAAAGCAGGTCAAGCATATAAAAGAAAGCCTAAAGAACGAATATGACAAAAAACCGTGGGGTGGAGTAATGTTAAAAGGCCTCGGGATTATAATTCTGAGCATAGTCCTGGCCTTTGTGGTGGAAGCTTTTGAGGATAATTCCAATTCGGCGATGGAAGAAGCAGCCTTGCCATTGGTCAACAAAATCCTAGCTAATTATAGCTACCACTCTAATCAGTCGACATCAAAATGCTTAGGAGTCGAACTTGGCGAAGAATTTGCCAAGAACCATTACAAAGCCAACGCCATTCTAGAAAACGGCAAAAAGATCGGTGTAATAATAACCCTTAAGGGTAATTACATCGAAGTTGCAATCCCAGAATAAAAATCCCCTCCCAAACCATCCCTCATTCTCCAATTACCCCAAAGCGTTTCCCCGCCGGAGAATGAGGGATACTTTTTCGTCATGAGAATTTTCTATCTGACAATCGCATTGAGCTTTCTGTTGACAGGGTGCGTTTCCTCTAAGCAGGAAATAGTAACGGCGCATTTTGTCCGCATAGTAGACGGCGACACATTCATAGCCAACATCGAACGAGGATATCCCAGGATCGTCACGCATAACATCGGCATAAGAATAGCCGGGATCGACACTCCTGAACTCAAAGACAAACGTCCCCAAGTTAGAAAACTCGCTTATCAAGCAAAAGCATTCGCAAAAGAACGACTAAGCTCTGCAAGGCATATCGAACTCAGGAACCTGACCAAGGGCAAGTACTTCCGCATAATAGCCGATGTCTATATTGACGGCAAAAACCTGTCCCAGGAACTTCTCTCCAAACACTACGCAACCCCATACAATGGCAGCAAGAAGCCAAAGTTTTAAAGGCAAGCTGAGAATTATTTTATCAATCTCAAATCGCATTTTTGCAAGCTGAGATTCGCATAAATATTCTCAGCTTTTTTTCTCATTTATTTACCCAAAAAACATTGATAACTTCAACAAGCAGAATTAAGATTCGAAGTATTAAAGCTCAGATTATCACGGAGAATTTATTATGAAAAGAGCGGCAATTTATCTCAGAGTTTCAACTAGCGAGCAAACAACAGAAAACCAGAAACTAGCCATAGAAAACTACTGTAAGGTTCAGAACTGGAAGATAAGCAAGGTCTATGATGATTCAGGGATCAGCGGAGCAAAAGACGACAGACCAGGACTGAATCAGCTTAAAAAGGATTGCACAAAGAAAGCTTTTGATGTTGTGATAGTCCACAGATTCGACAGAATGGCGCGTTCCACTTCTCATTTGCTGGAGTGTTTGAACTTGTTTCAGCGTTACAATGTGGAATTTGTATCCGTATCCGAAGCCATAGACACCTCTACAAGTGTAGGCAGAATGGTTTATTCATTCCTTGCGGCTATAGCAGAATTTGAGCGCAACCTTATAAAGGAACGCGTGAAAGCTGGAATAGACAGAGCCCAAAAAACAGGAATCCATTGTGGAAGACCAAGAAAAGGGTTTGACATAAACAAAGCTTTAGAACTAAAAAGACAGGGAATGGGCTATAAGCAGATAGCAAAGCAATTCACTGTAAGCCACATGACAATATACAGATATATAAAGGATATAGCCGTGTAACAAAACCATTTGCTTTTTATATAGGATTTTGTTATGACTTTTGTTACGGATTTTTAACCGCATTAAAATTTAGGGGTTTTGTTACAGCATGAAAACCGCAGAAAAACTCAAACTTCTGGAAAGAACAATCAGCTTTTATGAAAAAGCGTTTATTAATGTAAAGGAAGGAAAAGCGATCCTTAAGAAGCACGGAGTAACGGACGCTGGAATATATACTCGTCACAGAATAGGTTTTGCTGACGGATCGTTGTTGAAAGCTCTTCCCAGTTCTGGAAAAGTGATAGACGACCTTAAGGAAACAGGATTGCTCACAGAAGATGGAAAAGAATACTTCCAAGACTGTGTGATATTCCCTTTAATGGACAAGGAGAATAAAGTTGTCAACATCGTTGGCTATGACGGGAAGTATAAATATCTTTTCGACAGTCCCAATACCTGGAATGTTTCGATAACAAATACATATCCAGAGGTCTTTAGCACAGAAAATATAATGGACGCTCTTTCACTGGAAATGGCAGGAATAAATAATGTAGTATGCGGAGACAGTAAAGGAATAAAGCTAACCCTAAAAGCAAATGAACACTTGCTCAAATACGGATCAGACTCCTTAAAGCAAGCAATAGAGTCAACTCCAGCAGACTCAAACGAACAGGAAGGCATAGAAGACGGGTTCAAAGTGAAGTGCGGACTGAGAAGCTATGTTGTTATCGGTTTGGAAAACAGCTCAAGAAAACTTAAAGCCACCGTGAAGGCAGAAAAGTCCGGAAAGAAACACTTTGATACCGTCAACTTTTATTCAGCCAAAGAAAGAAGGCAGCTTATACAGGACTTGACGTTAGCCTTTGACGAACTCCCGGAGGTTATACAAAACGACATGGAACGGATTGTAAAGGAGTGTGAGGAATACAGCAAACAGGATTTGTCTTCAAATTATCTCTCTAGTTCAATAAGCAATGACGAAAAAGCAAAAGCCATAGAATTTGGCAGAAGCGAAAACCTTATTGAACAGATACTTTCCGACTACGATCTTTGCGGATTTGTGGGAGAAGATGAAAAGTGGAACAAGCTTTTATGCTACCTGTGCGCGACAAGTCGATTGATGGAAAGAGGCAATGTACTTTCAACAATAATTCTCTCCTCTTCGGGAGCTGGCAAGTCTAAATTAATGGACACCACTTTGTCTTTTATGCCGCCAGAAGACGTCATCAAGCTTACAAACTTGAGTTCAAAAGCCATCTATTATAAGGAAAAGGATTCTCTTAAAAATAAAATACTTGCCATAGAAGAAAGTTGCGGTTTTTCAAATGAAGCTAACTATGCAATAAGGTCGTTGATCTCCAGCGGACAGCTTACCTCCGAGGTTGCCATGAGGGACAGCTCAACTGGAAAATTAACGACCCAACAGAACACAATAGACGCGGGAAGCACAAGCGTATTTTTTACAACCACTGATTCAGATCAGAACAACGAGACAGTTTCAAGGTTTTTCCAGGTTTCAATAAACGAAAATGAAGAGCAGACGAAGCGGATTATTGAACGGCATATGAATGAGCGAACTCTCGAAGGGTTAAAAGCTGGCGTAAAAAAGGAAAAGACACTTCGCACCCATAGGAATTTTCAGAGATTGCTTAAAAATTATAAAGTCATTACTCCCTACAGAATAAAATTTACTGATTCGACATTGAAAGCAAGGAGACTTTATCCTCAGATATTGAACCTGATAAGCGCAGTTTCTTTTTTGCGCCAGATGACAAAAAAAGCAAAGACTGAAAGAATAGACAACCAGGCAATCACTTATATTGAAGTGGACGAAACAGATATAAAAATTGGAATTGACCTGGCTAATCATGTTCTTGGCAAATGCTCAGATGAACTGTCAGCTCCAGCTCTGAATTTGCTTCAAAAAATAGACTCGCTTCTTGACACAAAGCAGGAAGCTTTAAAAAAGGAAAACCTTGATTCAGATCTTTCAAAATCCTTAATGACCTTTACAAGAAAAGAGCTTCGCTATAAGTTCGGGATAAACTCGACAACCCTGCATAAAAACCTTCACGAGCTTATCAAGCTTGAATATGTCGCCCTTGAATCAGGCAAACGGAACACCCTCCAGCAGTACAAGCTTTTATATAACGCGGATGGAAAGATTATAAACGGAGAAAACATCGAGGAGCTTCTGACAGTGGAGAAGATTTGACACTTGACTGTTCACCTGTGTTCATGTCGAATTCACCCCGTTTTCACCCCGTATTCACCTGCGAAAATCGAAGCTAATGAGTTTATAAGAAGAGAGTTGCAAGAACGTATTCACTAAAAAGGAAAATGCATATAATGGATGAAAACGGTAAAAGTTGGGGTTTCATAAGTCTACCTTTAGAGAGTTTAAGAGACAGTTTTCTTGCTCAAATGAAAGCTTTGAACTACAGCTACAAGTCCATTAACAGTTACAAGCATCCCCTGAACAGACTTTTAAGATTTCTGACAGAGAGCAATATTGAAAGAATACAGGAAGTCAACCTTGAGACCTTGGAAAAATACAGATTGTCCTTAGTCGAAGCCAAGTTTAAATATGCCTCCTTGGAAATGTACATAAGAGTGGTCAGACTTTTTTTTAAATGGCTTGAAGATAAGGGGTTAATTTTTATAAATCCTGCCTTAAGTCTTGAGAGAGTAAAAAAAGATGAACGTTTGGCATATACTCCCACTGAAAAGGAAATGGAAACGCTAATAAACGAGTCAGATTTAAAGACCTTTACAGGAATAAGAGACAGAGCCATTATTGAAACGTCTTACAGTTGCGGATTGAGGTTAAATGAGCTCCTCAGTTTGACCTTGCAGTCAATAGACTTAAAGAACTCAGCAGTCAGGTTTACTGGCAAAGGAAGAAAAGAAAGAATATTGCCACTCACGAGCCAAGCTGTCTTTTATCTTGAAAAGTATTTAAAGGAGTCGAGAAGCGAACTGTTAGGACAAAATAATCAAGCAATAGACTCTCTATGGATAAGCAAATACCACAGAAAACTTACTCCTTTTGCCATTCAGAAAATGCTTCAGTCTTATGCTGACTCCGCAAAGCTTGAAAATAGAATATCTGTTCATGCCATAAGGAGAGCTACAGCCACTCATCTATTGAACAACGGAGCGCATCCAGTGCAGATTCAATTATTGGCCTCTTCTGCGCTTTGTTCCGAGGAATCATAGCTTTCTCTGCGTCTTTATA